>NZ_VSZV01000350.1:11393-113518 GCF_008919455.1 Rhizobium sp. PEPV16 | reverse complement strand
GATCGGATCATTTGCGTAAGGTTTACGGCGAAAAATCGACTCACAGAACGAGTGGGCGTGACGACACGATCCTTCCACGATGACCAAAGATACGGGTTTGCGCTTGGTGGCTATACGTATCAGGACTACCGCTGCAATGCCAAACGGCTACAGTATTCTCCGTTCGCAGAATTGGAACACCTTTTCTAGAGCCGATTTTTTCCAGAGCTGCCCCGTATCGTCGGGGCATTTTTGAACGCCGCGGAACCGATGCCATGATCTTCAGCCAATGCCTCAGTGCCGATGCCGATCGTGCTCGATGTGCAGATGGCGGCCCAACCTTTCAATGAGCACTGCGACCGACGTCTCGCCCTGACCACTCGAAATTAGAATCTGCACCGAGGGCGGTGCGATGGTTCGTGGCCGTCAAAGGCTGCGCGCCTCCATCAGCCGTCGGTCGAGAGGGTGACAGGCTTCCACACCTCGATCTCCTGCTGCATGCGAACGATCCTATCCGACACATGCTTGAGGGCGTCGCTGCCGAGCAGAAGCTGCGGCGGCGGATTATCGGATTCGATGAGCTCCAGAACCGCTGCTGCCAGTTTGGCGGGATCGCCGCGCTGCTTGCCGCTGACGGCCCGTCGCGCCTCGCGGATCGGATCGAAGAGGGCATCATAATCGGCGATCGACCGCTCGGTGCGGACCATCGATCGTCCGGCCCAGTCTGTCCGGAAGGAGCCGGGGCAAAGGGTCGTCACATGCACACCGAACGGGGCCATTTCCGCCCGCATCACCTCCGATATGCCTTGAAGCGCAAACTTGCTGCCGCAGTAATAGGCGATACCGGGCATGGTGATCATGCCGCCCATCGACGTGACGTTGACGATGAACCCTTGGCGTCGCGCGCGAAACCGCGGCAGAAATGCCTTGGCGATGGCGACGGCGCCGAAGACATTCACCTCGAACTGCCGCCGCATCTCTTCGATCGGCGACTCCTCGAGTACGCCCTCATGGCCGTAGCCGGCATTGTTGATCAGCACGTCGACAGGTCCATGCTCCTCCTCCGCGTGGCCGACGACATCATCGATACGGTCGAACTCGGTGACGTCGCAGAGGACCGGCCGCAGGGCCGGCAGGGCTTTGGCGAGCGCTGTGCGCGAGGATTCTGAGCGCACGGTGCCGATCACCCTGTGGCCCGCCTGAAGGGCCGCAGACGCAATGGCCAGCCCGAAGCCGGAATTCGATCCTGTGATGAAGAAGGTCTTTTGTGACATGAGCGATAGCCCTTGATTGAGGATACGATTTGACAAATAGTATGGAGAGGCCAGCGCATCGATTGCGGAATCTCTCAAAATGTTGCCAAATCCTATGACGTGTGATCGTGTCCTATCCAGGCGAGGGGAGATGGTCGCCTTGGCCGCACGTCTCGCCCCCCGTCACGGGTATAATCCGACCGCGCTTGCTTCCGTCCGCATCTTGCGCACGGAAGCCGTGCTCCACGACATCCCGGTCCTCTATCAACCGGGCGTGGTTTTCGTTTTGCAGGGGAGCAAGCAGGGCATCCTTGAAGGCGAGGTCTTCCTCTATGACGAGGAGCACTATCTGGCGGTGTCGCTGCCAGTTCCATTCCGGATGACGTCGACGGCCAGTCCCGAGCGGCCATTGCTTGCGGTCTATGTCGAGTTCGATATGCAGATGGCGGCCGAGATCGCATTGCAGGTGGAAAACCATGCCGAACTGCCAGGCGACGAGCCGAGAAGTCTAATGTCGAGCAGGATGTCCGGCGATATCGAGGATGTGCTGCTGCGCCTGCTGATGGCGCTTTGCAGCAGCGTTGAGACGGATGTGCTTGGCGCCGGCATTCTGCGCGAACTGCACTATCGGGTCCTGGTCGGTCCGCAAGGCGGTGCGATGATCGCTGCTCTTCAGCAGAAAGGCAGATCCGGAAAGATCATTCAGAGCTTGGCCTGGCTGCGGGAAAACTATGGCCTGGAGATCGCGGTCACCGATCTGGCAAGGGAGGTGGGCATGAGCGTTCCCTCCTACCATGTCCATTTCAAGGCTCTGACCGGCAACAGTCCGATGCAATACGTCAAAGCGATGCGGCTTCACGAAGCAAGATTGATGATCGCCCGCCGGACGAGAACGATCGCCGAGGTGGCGGCTTCGGTCGGCTACGCAAGCCCGGCGCAGTTCAGCCGCGATTTCAAACGGCATTTCGGGCGCACGGCATCGCAAGAGATCAAGTGGGTCCAGCGCCACCTTGGCGAATCGGGTGACGATCACGGCTAAAGCATGTCTCACGCGCCCGACGGTGCAACGGCCCGCAACGCGGTCCTGACGATCGCATCGCCGAACTCCGGCGAGACCGGGCGATGGCCGACCAGCAGCCGGAAGAAGACCGGTCCGTAGATCATGTCGAGCAGCGCCTCCATATCAAGCGGCGGAACGATCTCTCCCCGAGCCAGAGCCTCCTCCAGGATGACACGACCCGCGTTGCGGCTCGACAGGATCACCTGGTTGCGGAAGGCCTTGGTGAATTCGCTTTCCGGGTCGGCGGCCGCAAGTGCCATGGTGATCTGCCGCCCGCGCGTGCTTGCAAAGGCAGTCACCAGTCCGCTCATCTGCGCGCCGAGAGCCGCCTGCGCCGTGCCCCCTCCAACCTCCGCTTCCGGTAGCCGGTTGACCAGAAGAGCGGCCATCGCCAGTTCCTGTGCGTTGGCCCAGGAGCGGTAGATCGTCGGCTTGCCGACACCGGACCGCGCCGCCACGGCTTCGATCGTCATGCGGCCAAAACCTTCGGCCATCAGGATTTCATGGGCGGCCTCCAAGGCACGCCTCTGCGCGGCAGCGCTTGGCGGCCGCCCTCGTTTCTTCGGTGTTGCGTTATTCTCTTGACTCATATCTTTACGATACGTAACGTTAATATAAGACCCAGTCAAGGAGGATCACCATGCCGAGTTTTGCCCGAAAAGTGAGCGCCTACTTCATCGTCAAGGATGCGGCACGGGCTATCGACTTCTACAAGGAGGCTTTCGGCGCCACGGAAGTCTTCCGCATGACCGATCCTTCGGACGGGCGGATCGGCCATGCGGAGCTGCGTTTCGGAGAGACGCTGATGATGTTGGCAGACGAATATCCGGACTTCGGTGCCCTGTCTCCCGATACCATCGGAGGCTCGCCGGTGACCTTCCACATGGACACGGTGTCGACCGACGAAGCACTGGCGCAGGCGCTGTCGGCCGGGGCGACGATGCTGCGCCCGGCGACCGATCAGAGTTTCGGCGAGCGGGTGGCGCAGGTGCTTGATCCCTTCGGTCATCGCTGGATGTTGTCGCAAACCATCGAGCAGGTCACGCCTGAGGAGATGCAACGCCGCTGGAACGAGGACATGTCGGCGTGAGTGCCGCAGCCCTTGAAGCGCTCGAGGAGGCCGAGCGCGCCTTCAACGCGGCGATGGTTTCCAACGATCCCGCCCGGATCGCCGCCTGCATCACGCAGGACTGGGTGCTGGTGACGCCTGAACGTGGCCCCATCCCTGCACAGGCCATTCTTTCGGCGATCGGATCCGGTGTTCTGAGCCATGACACGATGACCAAGACGACGCATCACGTCCATCTGCTCGGCAATGTCGCCACGGTTACCGGCCGCGGGCAGAACACCGGCACGTTCCGTGGCGAACCGATATCAGCCGACGAATGGATCACCGACGTCTATCACCGGGAGGGTAACAGGTGGCGGTGCGTACTGACCCACCTCACCCCTGTTTGCAGCCCCTTGGAAATCCCTCCAATTCAAGACAAGATCATCCCGCTCTAGCTGGGGGGACTCTGATGGAAAACCATGAGCCGTTTTTACGCGAGGCGATTGCGCTTTCGAAATCCGCGATGGAGCACGGCGACGAACCGTTTGGCTCGGTGCTGGTGAAGGACGGCGAAGTCATCCTGCGCGCCGAAAACAGCGTCTTCAGCGGCCACGATATGACCAACCACGCCGAGATGAACCTGGTCAAACTGGCGGCGCAGCATTACGACACTGCTTTTCTCGCCGACTGCACGCTTTATACCAGCACGGAGCCGTGCGCGATGTGCTCCGGGGCAATTTACTGGTCGGGCATCGGGCGCATGGTGTTTGCATGCTCCGAAACGCGGCTTGGCGAGATCGCCGGGATCGGGTTGAACGTGCCGAGCCGGGCGGTGTTGCAAACCGGCGCGCGCATCGTCACTGTGGTTGGCCCGACGAACCTCGAAGACGAAGCCGCCGAAATCCATCAGGAATTCTGGCCGAAGCATCTGGGCAAGGCTTAGAGGTTGCCGGCGATAAGCCGAGGGCAGCTATCTCCCGCAACGCCCGCTATCACGGGATCGCTGCGCGGAGCGGACATTGGACACATGCTCGCTACTGCTGGGCCCGCCTAAGGGACGGCTGGCTTTTGAGCGGCAGGCCTCCACTGGCGGTCGGCGCACGCGTAAGACGCAGTCTGCGGCTCAGCGCTTGTATTCCGGCTCGCTACGATCGAGCGTGCGCTTCACGGACTCCAGATGGAGCCGGGCCGACTCCGGGTCTCCTTCGCGCATTTGCCGGTAGGCCGCTTCGGCGATCTCAGGCGCGACGGCAAGGACTTCGCGTCCGGTCGACAGGGCGAGCGTCTGCACTTCGCAGGCGCGCTCGAGGTAGTAGAGATCGTCCCAGGCCTCGGCGATATTGGGTGCGCAGACCATCACGCCGTGGTGCTTCATGAAGACGATGTCGGCATCGCCGATTGCGGCCGCGATCCGATCGCCTTCGCGCGCGTCGAGCGCCAGGCCGTTGTAGTTCTGGTCGACGGCCGTGCGTCCATAGAATTTCAATGCGGTCTGCCCGGCAAAGATCAGGGGATCGCCCTCCGTCATCGAAAGGGCGGTGGCATAAGGCATATGGGTGTGGAACGCCGCCTTGGCGCGGGGAATGTTCTTGTGAATCCTGGCGTGGATGTAAAAGGCGGTGGCCTCAGGCTGTCCGCTGCCCGACACCACATTGCCGTGAAAGTCGCAGATCAACAGCATCGAGGCCGTCAGTTCGGCGAAAGCGTAGCCGTAAGGATTGACGATGAACAGGTCGTCATAGCCGGGAACGATGGCCGAGAAGTGGTTGCAGATCCCTTCCTCCATGCCGAGCCTTGCCGCCATCCGGAAGCAGGCGGCAAGATCGACGCGGGCCTGCCAGATGTCGTCAGTATCAAGTTTCGGCTGGTTGGGGCCGCCGGCGGGCGATGGGGCTGAGTTGAGGGAGTGCGCCATGGGGTCGTTTCAGATTGGTGTCGAAGGAGAGGGTGGCTGGGTTCTGGATTACGCCCGGATCAGCTTCGCATCAAGCCGGCTGGAGACAAACATGGTTCGCTTCATTTGAAAAATCCGCATTGGCGCTCGGCGCACGCGTGAGACGCGGCCTGCGACCGGCTCGCGACAGTCCGACCGTCGATTGCACAATCTGACAGGCCGCTGCCCCGTCTCACATCGGCGGCATTCCCTCGAATTTTTGCGCAGCCGGATCGGTCTTGTCCCAGGCAAGGCCGCGCGCGGTGTAGGTTACCATCTGCGGCTGATAACGGCCGGGCTCGTCGAGGCTTGCGGCATGAATGGTGAAGAAGTCAGGCATGTAGGAGAAGGTCATATAGACCGGCGCGCCGCAGGCGGGGCAGAAGCCGCGGGTCTTGACGTTGCCGTTGTCGGCGACCATCTGCCAATGTGTCGCCTGACCTTCCAGTTTCACCGCCTGCCGGCTCGGGAAAGTCAGATAGGATCCGTGCCCGGTGCCGCTTGAAGACTGACAGTCGCGGCATTGGCAGTCGTTCATCGCGATCGGCTCGGCTGTGATTTCATAGTGGATCGCACCGCAGGCGCATCCGCCGGTGTAAGGCTTGCTCATGTCTCTCTCCTGATAAAACGCCGTATTGGCGACGGCGGTCGCCTCAGTTCTTCTCGTCGGCTATGGCGCCGATATTCTTCACGACCTTCTTCCAGCCTTCGCCCATTTTCTGGAAGGCGGTCTCGTTTTTCGGCAGCACGAAGCCGGAATGGATGAGGCGCAGCCGCGTGCCGTTCTCGACCTTGGACAGGATGAAGGTGACGACGGTGTCAAGCGGTGAGCCATAGCCGACATTCCCCTCATGCCCGCCCTTCCAGGCATAGGTGAGACGCTCGTTCGGCGTCACCTCCAGCACCCGGCAGTGAATGGTGCCATCCCAGGCGCCGGCGGGAGTCGTCTGGTAGGTAAAATGTTTGCCTTCGACGGGCTCGAATCCCGCCGGCATCATCAGCCAGCGGCCCATCAGCTCGGCCGTGGTCAGCGTTTTCCAGAGCGTCTCCGGCCGATGCGGGAAAACCTCGTCGACCACGATCTCTTGCGTGTCATGCTTCAATGCGGCGTCAGTCATGGATCGATTTCCTTCAGCAATGTTCTGAGATTGGCAAAGCGGTCGCGCCAGAAGGTGCCGTAATGGCTCATCCAGTCGACAAGCGGCTCGAGGCCTTCCGGCTCGGCGCGGTAATAGACCTTCCGCCCTTCCGGACGCTCGGCGACGAGGCCCGCCTGTTTCAGCGCCTTCAGATGCTGCGAAATCGCGCCCTGCGTGACGCTGCTTGCCCGCGTCAGTTCGACGACTGTGATCTCGTCGGCGTTGACGATCTGTTCGAACACGGCCCGCCGTGTGGGATCGGCAAGGGCGCGCATGACGGCGGTGATGGAGGCGGTTTCGGTCATGGGAAAAGAAATAGCGTAGGCTAATTGATGAGTCAATACTAATTGTTCAGAAGGCGGATGCGCGTTGGACGAAGCGCACCGCTAGAGCCTGACATAGCCCGAGAGCCGCGCACATTTTTCAGTATCATGCTCTGGCGCCACTGCCTTGTTTTCTTGGGCATCTGAACTACGGTGCCGATGGGGTTTTGATCGCGTTGATTTGGGGGTTGTTGAATGCGTTTCTTTGCAGCTTTGATGATTGCGATTTTATTGAGTGGGGAGGGGGTGGCTGCATGCCCTCTCAACGACACCTTGAAACTTTGCGTGTTGAATGGTCGAAGCCTGGCTGCCTTGCACAACGGCGTTGATCGAGGCGATTGGACCGTTGAAGCGCCTTCTTCTCCCGTCAACACGACCTCCGAGCCTCGAACCGGCAGCGAGCAGTACACGATGCCGAGCGGATTGCGGTTCGCCATGTATTATCAGGAATACCGAAGGCTCTTTTCTGCTACCTGTACGCTCGATTATTTTGCCGTCTTGGCGGCGGATCGTTCGGAGGATCTACGTTGTTCGAGCGCTGAGATCGAAGCCTTCGAAGGTGGCCTCGTGGCAGCGTCGTTGGGTTCAGTAACGAAAGACCGCAAGCAAAGCGGCACGGCCTTTTTGATCGAGGGCCAGACTACGTGGGTGACAGTCGTCGTCGTTGGTGAAGACCTGTTGAATGTTTGGGTCGAGACGTCAGTCCTCAAGAAACCGTAGAATAAGCTGCGCATGCAGAAGGCGTAGAAGTGACCAAGAAAAACCGTAGCAAGCCGCGCTCGGGAAAACGCACCGCCGACACGCCAGCGGTCGACGCGTTCACACGCAGTGCGCTTACATCGGATCTGACGTGGCTGCCGGATATGACGGCTTTTGGAAAGCCACCGCTTACCGCCGAAGCCTATGTAGAGGCCTATCTCGCAGATCCCGGCGAATGGTATTGGTCGACGCTTTTGCTGCACGACCCGAGCGAGATCGTCTTGAAACGGGTGCTCGCCATTATTGATCAAGCCCAATTGCCCGGGCACGAAAAGGCGCTCGGTCAATTGGGCGCCGGTCCGCTCGAAGACATGATGTCGGAGGAGTTGCTGGATCGTCTGCAACATTGGCTGCCCTTCACGCCGGCTATGCGTTTTGCGCTCAGTCTGGTTCGAATGGCTGTCGAATCTCCTGTTTTGCAACAGCGACTGAAGGCGATGCTCTTGCGCTAGTGCCTCCGCGGGCGGCGAGCATAGATCCCAGGCTCGAGGCTTGGAATGACGGAGGGCATGGGCGCGTTACCGCCAAATTGCCGGCGGCGCGCTCCAAGCTCGGGCTTTAGTTCGAGAGGTAGTTTCGAAGGAATGTGCGAACGCTGCGGATGGACATTCCTGCGGCGTCCGGATTGTATTTTTCGATGTGACCCAACACCTTCCTTCCCACCTTGAACTCCGGGGCATCGAAATCGTGGTAGGTACCCTTGTAGATATTGAGCTCGATCGGCGGGCTATTGTCACTGAGACGGGCAAGCCTCTTCCGGCATCGGTCGGCCGGGCTCCAATTGTCTCGATCGCCAGTCAAAATCAGGATCGGCACCGTCGCATCGCCCTGAGTTGCCGCGCAGAGGGGATAGTAGGCAACCGCTGCCTGGAATTTGTGGTCCATCAGCTGTTCGTTGCCTTCGATTTTCGTTCCCTCCAGCGTCGCCGTGCCGCCGGTTGAAAAGCCCATCAGGGCAACGCGCCTGGCATCAACGAAGCTTTGTTTCGATAAGAAATTCAAAGCGCCATAGGCGTCGAAGACGCGATCGGGGAGATGGCTTTGACATGTGTCCTTGATGTTGCGGGTGGTGAAGCTATCGACGACCAACACGACGTAACCCCATGAGACCAGCCGTTTCGGCCAAAGCTCATTGATGCTCAACCGCATACCCTCGCATCCATGCAGGACGACGACCGCCGGGAAGGGGCCATCACCCTCGGGGCGGGATAGATATCCAAGCAGGGGCGTGCCTTGCGGTTGAGAAAGAATTTCTCCCTGTTCCCTAGCCTTGCTTATTCGAAATGGGCTTAGCTTTACGGGCGCGCTTTCGAAGTGAACCAGTTCGTCGGCATCAGCTGGGTTTCCAGCGAGCGTGACGCTGAGAAAAGCGACGAGGCAAAGAAAAAGTCTCGTGGTTTTCACCGAACTTCTCCACCGTTTGATCAACAGCCTGCTCATTGTACGCCGGACGTGAAGGCTCGCAAAGCGGTGAGGCGTTCTGCCGCCGATTGGGTCGATTTCAAACCGGCGCATGCCCGCGATCAAAAGCCCTTGATCACCCCCTGGCAGATCCGTTATGACTACCGTAAATCCAGGCTGCGAAATTTGAATCCAGAGGTGATGTCGACCAAGTCGGCGTCGGCCAACACCATGCCGATTGAGTTGATAATTGCGGCCAGTGTCACTGAGCCACCACCATGGATTTGCCACTGAGCGTACCCCTTGCTCCGTCATCCTCGGGCTTGACCCGAGGATCTACCTTGGCCTCCACCAGCAGCGGGCATGGATCCTCGGCTCAAGGCCGAGGATGACGGAGGGTGGTGAGCGCGTTTTGCCAAATCCGCCGCCGGCACGGGGTAAGCCGTTCTGGCGCCGACTGGGTTGCGCAGGCTAGATTCCAGACTGCCCACGACCACAATTAGCCCTTGATCACCCCCTGGCGGATCATTTATCACTACCGTAAATCCAAGCTGCGAAATTTGAGTCCAGAGGTGGTGTCGACCAAATCGGCGCCGCCGGCTGATCAACGGTGACATGCCGAACCAGATCGCGAGGCCGGCCACCACCACGCTGATGGAGCCAGTGACATCCGTCAGCGTCACTGACCCACCATCGCGAGTTTGCCGCAGAGCTTACCTCTTGCTCCGTCATCCTCGGGCTTGTCCCGAGGATCTACGTTGGCCTCCATTGGCAGCGGGCATGGATCCTCGGGACAAGCCCGAGGATGACGGAGGGTGGGGGTGGTATCCGCCAAATCCGCCGCCGTAGCAGCGGATGGCATTCTGGCCCCCACTCGGTTGACCGTGGTTTAATTTCGAACTGATGCCAGACCACGATTAGCCGTTGATCACCCCCCGGCAAATCAGTTAAGACTACCGTAAATCCAAGCTGCGAAATTTGAATCCAGAAGGTGATGTCGGCCAGGTCGACGCCGCCCCCGATCGGTGTGTCTGTCACCGTCCGGCCAGCTCCCAGCTCGTCGTTGAACCTCATCCACTTCCGCCTGACCTCTCATCTTCGATCACATCGGGATCGGGCCGGGGTAGCGCGCGCCTCTTCCAAGGAGAACTGCAATGGACCCTTCGATTGCCCCGGCCTCGCGGGCCGCAGTGGTGACGCCGAATGATAGCGCCATCGTCGGTGCGCGCGCGCTTTATATCGGCACGGCGGGCGATGTTGCCATTGCGCCGTGTCGGGACATGGATCCGGTCATCTTCAAGAGCGTGCCGGCTGGGACGATCCTGCCGGTTCATGCCGCCATCGTGGCGCTGACCGGGACCACGGCCTCCAACATCGTCGCGCTATTCTAGAACCCTCCAGAAACGACGCCATATGGGCAGACCGATCAAGTTCACCCAGGCGATTGCCGACAGGATTTGCGAGCGCATCGCCGACAGAGAGAGCCTGCGGTCGATCTGCCGGGATGAAGAGATGCCGGCAATGTCCAGCGTGCTCTCGTGGCTCGCCGATGAGAACAAGGCAGCGTTTCGGGTCAAGTACGCCCTGGCGCGCGAGATTCAGGCGGATGGCTTTGTCGACGAGATGGTCGAGATTGCCGATGACCGCGCAGACGACTGGATCGAAAAGAAGAATGCGAGCGGCGAGACCACGGGCTGGCAGGAGAATGGCGAGGCCATAAGGCGTTCGCAGCTGCGCATCGCCACCCGCCAATGGGTCGCCGAGAAGCTGAAGCCGAAGAAATACGGTTCCAAGGTCGAGCCCGACCGTGGCGTCGTCGCGAGCGAAGTTTCGCAGTTGCTGGAAGATATCAATGGCAAGACGCGCGGACTTCCAAACGGCGGTTGACCAGTTTTCCAACTGGCGGTGGCGGCTGAACAACCTCTATTGGATCACCGACAAATCGGGCAGACGTGTCAGGTTCGAGATGAACTGGACGCAGATGACCTTTTTCGAAGAGATGCATTATCTCAACGTGCTGCTCAAGGCCCGCCAGCTGGGTCTTACGACCTTCATTCAGATCTTTATGCTCGATGCCTGCGTCTTCAACCGGGATATCCGCGCCGGCACGATCGCCCATACGCTGGGCGACGTGCAGACGATCTTCAGGGACAAGATCAAATATCCCTATGACAATCTGCCCGACGGCATTCGTAACGCCGTGCCTGTCGTCAGAGCCAACCAGACCGAACTGCTGCTTGGCAATAATTCGAGCATCCGTGTCGGCACCTCGCTGCGATCGGGAACGCTGCAGTATCTGCATATCTCCGAATATGGAAAGCTTTGCGCGAAGTATCCGCAGAAGGCCAGGGAAGTCCGCACCGGTGCTTTGAATACGGTGCAGGCCGGCCAGTTGGTCTTCGTCGAAAGCACGGCGGAAGGCCAGGAAGGACATTTCTACACTCTCTGCGAAGATGGCCAGGTCAAGCAGCGCCAGGCGGCAAAACTCACCGAACTGGATTTCAAGTTCCATTTCTTCCCCTGGTGGAAGGAGCCGCAATATGCGATCCCGCCTGAAGGCGTCATCATCACCGATGCTTTCGCAAAGTATTTCCGCAACCTGGCCGACCAGGGCATCACGCTGACGGACCGGCAGAAGGCTTGGTACGTCAAGAAGGCCGAAACCCAGCTCGGCGACATGAAGCGCGAATACCCCTCGACACCGGCAGAAGCTTTCGAGGCGAGCGTCGAGGGCGCCTACTACGCCGATCAGATGGCGGTGGCCGATGCCGAGGAGCGCATTGGGGTCTTCCCGCATGTGGACGGTTATCCCGTCCATACCATTTCAGACATCGGCATGGATGATACCAACAGCGTCTGGTTGTTTCAGGTGCTGCCCGGCCGTGTCAGGATGATCGGCTATTTCGAGCATACCGGCACCGGCATGGACGGCATGCTCGACGAGCTGGAGCGGCGCGGCGCCGAGCATGGCTACGTCTACGGCGTCCACAACATGCCACATGACATCAAGGTCAGGGAATGGACGCGCGGCGGCATGACCCGCATCGAAGTCATGCTGAGAGAGGTCAAGGCCCGAGGTCTCGGCACCGTCCGCAAGATCGAGCGCGCCTATGTCCATGACCGGATCAACGGCACCAGGCGCATTCTGGCAAAGATCGAATTCGACCAGGCCGGCTGCATCCAGGGCATCAAGTGCCTGAGGAACTACCGCAAGGACTGGGACGAGGATTTGAGCGTCTTCCGCGATGAGCCGCTGCATAACTGGGCTTCGCATGGTGCTGACGCTTTCGGCGGGCTGGCGATCATCTTCACCGGCTTGGCGCCCGAACCGCTGAAGCCGCAAGCGAAAACCCTGCCGACCTTCCAGACGATGACCTTCAACGAATTTGCCGATTCCACCCCTGCATATAGCGAGCGTGTTTGATGGAAGACGAAACAACGGCTTTGGAGGGCGGGCAGCAATGGGACCTGGCAAAGGTCGGCGCCCGTTGGCAGCAGGAGCTCGAACGCGCTGAGCGCTATTTCAAGTCCTGGCATGACCGCTGCGTCAAGATCGAGAAGATCTATCTCGACCAGCAGTCGGACCAGACGAATGCGGCCAAGCGAAGGTTTCCGATGCTGTGGGCAAACACTTCGGTGCTGCAGCCGGCCGTCTATGCCCGGGTGCCGCAGCCCGTCGTCGAGCGCCGCTTCAAGGACGCCCAGCCGGTGGCGCGCATGGCCTCGGAACTGGTCGAACGCAATCTCGCCTATATGGGCGACGAAGCCGATATTGATTCGATCATGCGGGCGGTGCGCGATGATTTCCTGCTCTGTGCCCGCGGCACGGTTTGGCTGCGCTACGAGGCCGATTTCGAGCCGCTCGACATGGGCGTCCAGCCTTCCGACGCGCCTGCGAATAGGGGCTTGCCCGAAGGTCTCCTCGGCGGCATGGGCGAGGATGGCGGAGCGCCGCCCGAGGCGATCAGCGACGAGCGTGTGTGCATCGATTATGTGCACTGGTCCGATTTCCTGCATTCGCCGGCGCGGCGCTGGAAGGATGTGACATGGGTGGCGCGGCGCGTGCCGATGACTGACGAGGAGATGGAGAAGCGCTTCGGCCCCGACGCCATGACATCGCTCTCAGCTCAGGCTGCCGGCAGCAACAAGGGCAGCAACCGGACGGAGCGCGCCGAGAACGAAGGCAAGACCCATGTCTGGGAGATCTGGTGCAAGAGCGAAAACTATACCGTGTGGATCGCCGATGGTGCGCCGGTGGCGCTCGAAGTATCGGAGCCGCCGCTCGATCTGACGCATTTCTGGCCTTGCCCGCGCCCGGCCTACGGCACGATGTCGACGAGCTCGCTGATCCCGGTGCCCGACTATGTCTATTATCAGCAGCAATGTGACGAGATCGATCTGCTGACGAAGCGCGTCAACAAGCTGACCGATCAGTTGCGGCTGAAGGTGTTCTATCCCTCCGGCGATGGCGCGATCTCGCCGGCGATCGAGAAGGCGATGCGGCCGGAAAACGACACGGTGATGGTGCCGATCCCGGAATGGGCAGCCTTCACCGATAAGGGCGGCTCGAAAGCCATCGTGACGCTGCCGATCGATGAGGTGCAGAAGGTGATCATCGCCTGCATCCAGGCCCGCAAGCAGCTGATCGAGGACGTCTACCAGATCACCGGCATTTCCGACATCGTCCGCGGCGATACGCAGGCGTCGGAGACGGCGACGGCGCAGCGGATCAAGAGCCAGTGGGGCTCGATCCGCATCCGCGACCGTCAGGCCGAGCTTGCCCGCTTTGCCCGCGATATCATCCGCCTTGCCGGTGAAATCATCTGCGACCAGTTCCAGCCGGAAACGCTGATGCTGGTCAGCGGCATCAAGCTGCCGACAATGGCCGAGAAGCAGCAGGTTCAGCTGCAGATGCAGCAGATGCAGATGGCCGCACAGCAGACAGCGGCGCGTGCGGAGCAGATGGGGCAACCCGCACCACCGCCGCCGCAGATGCCGCAGCAACTTGAGCGGATGATGCAGCAGCCGACGATCGACGAGGTGGTGCAGCTCCTGCGCAATGACAGCATCCGCGGCTTCCAGATCGATATCGAAACGGATTCGACCATCGAGCCCGACGAGGACGCCGAAAAGCAGCGCCGCATGGAATTCGTGCAGATGATCGGCGGCTTCCTGCAGCAGGCGGGCGCCATGGCGCAGCAGAACCCGATGCTGGTGCCCGTGATGGTCGAGACGCTGCTCTTTGCCGCCCGCGGCTTCCGGGCCGGGCGCCAGCTCGAAAGCACGCTGGAGCAGGTCGGCGCCCAGCTCTCCGAGGCCGCCACCGCGCCAAATCCACCGCCGGAGCCGCCGGCCGAGCAGATGATCAAGCTGAAAACGGCTGAAGTGAAGGCGGGTGCGGAACAGCGCAAAGCCGAGCTTGGCGTCGCCCAGGCCGAGATCGAGCATCGCGCCGTGGTCGAGCAGGCGCGCGGCGAGGCGGCGGCGCAGGCCTTGCAGCAGTTCCAGGCGCAGCAGCCCGCCTATCAGTGAACGGAGTGAAAGATGAGAGAACGCTATTGCCGCGTCTGCGGCGGCTGGCACCAGCTCGACAAATGGCCACACAACTGCATGCCGCCTGAGAACCCGGCGCAGTCCGATCTGCCGGCACCGCATTTCGTCAGCGACAGCATCGACATCCAGTCGATGCATGATGGCAGGCATTACACCTCGAAAGCCAAGCTGCGTTCGGCCTATCGATCGGCCGGCGTGGTTGAGATCGGCAACGAAAAGCCGCAGCCGATCGAGACGCCGAAGTCCGATCGCAACGAGATCCGCAAAGAACTGCGGCGAGTTCACGCCGAATACAACGCCTGAACGGGCATCAATCCCCGAAAAAGGAATATCCTATGGAAGACCTGAACGAGGCCGGCAACGGCAGCGAAGATTTTGGCGCGTTCGATGACAAGCCCCTGAATGACAGGCCGGTCACCATCCGCGACAGCCTGAAGGCGGCGATCGACACCGTCGAAGGCAATGGACCGGGCGATATCGCCGGCCAGCCGCGCGACGGGGAAAACGGCCGCTTCCTGGCCAAGGGGCAGGAGCAAGCCGCAGCGGCGGCGAGGACAGGGCAGGCGCCCGCGGCAAACGCCGCTCAGCAGACGCCCCAAGCACAGACCCAGATGCAGACCCGGGAACAGCCGGCCAGCATCGGCAGCCGGGTTCCGCCCGGCTGGTCGGCGGAAGCCAAGGCGCAATTCGCGACCCTTCCCGGAGAAGTGCAGGCGGCCATTACCAAGCGGGAACAGGAGATCGATAACGGCTTCCGCGTCCTGCAGGATTACAAGGGCCTCGAGGAGTTCACGCCGCTCCTCAGCCAGGCCGGCATGACCCATGCCGATGTCATGCGCCGGGCGATCGACTGGGAAAAGGCGCTCATCCACGATCCCGTCAACACCGTCGTTCACGTCGCCAGGATGGCCGGGGTCAATCTTCATGCCCTGGTCAATGGCCAGATGGATCACGTCCTGCAGCGGAGTTCGCAGCAGGCCGGACCACAGCCCGGACTACAGCAAGGAGGACCGCAGCCTCGACACGTCAACGTCGAGGCGACGGTCGAACATGTTTTGCGGAAAAGGGACACCGAAACTCAAGTCGATGCCTTCCTTTCCGACCCGGCAAACGCGCACGCCGATGACGTGCTTGATGACATGATCGCCCTTATCAACGCAGGGCGGGCATCATCGCTTCAGGACGCCTACGACGCCGCATGCTGGATGCGCCCGGACATTCGTCGGCAGTTGATCAGCCAGACTGCGCAGGCACCCGTCCGAGAACAGCAAGCCCAGAAGGCAGCAGCGGCAGATCAAGCCCGCCGCGCCTCGCGATCCATCTCTGGTTCTTTCGCGCCGGGCCCGACCCGCGATGCGGCAAGAGGCCAGCCCACCTCAATCCGAGACTCGCTGCGCGACGCCATGCGTTTTTCGCGCGGTCAAGTCTGATCAAAGGAATGATCAATGCCCATCTCGCCCAACCTCTCTGAAATCGTGACCACGACGCTGCGCAACCGCAGCGGCACGGTCGCCGACGACGTGACGAAGAACAACGGTCTTCTCACCCGTCTGAACAGCCGCGGCCGCAGGAAGCCCATCTCCGGCGGCCGCACCATCGTCCAGGAACTGCAGTACCAGGAAAATTCGACCTTCAAGCGCTATTCCGGCTACGATATCCTCAATGTTCAGCCCTCCGACGTCATCACCGCTGCCGAATATGACCTCAAGCAGGCCGCGGTCGCCGTCTCGATGTCAGGCCTCGAACAGCTGCAGAATTCCGGCGAGGACGCGATCCTCGATCTGCTCGAGCAGCGCATCGAAAACGCCGAAACGACGCTGAAGAATAACATCGCGCTCGACTGCTATTCCGATGGCACCGCCGATGGCGGGCGTCAGATCGGCGGGTTGCAGCTGTTGATCTCGACCTCGCCGACTTCAGGCACCGTCGGCGGCATTTCGCGCGCCACCTGGGGTTTCTGGCGCAACCAGAAATTCTCGGCCTCGGCCGATGGTGGTGCCGCCGCCTCGAATGCCAACATCCAGAGCTACATGAACCGGCTCTACATGTCCTGCGTTCGCGGCTCCGACGCGCCTGACCTTGTCGTCGCCGACAACAACTTCTTCCGCCTCTACTGGGAATCGCTGCAGGCAATCCAGCGCATCACCTCGGCGGACAAGGGCATGGCCGGCTTCCAGTCGCTGCAGTACATGGGCGCCGACGTGATTTTCGACGGCGGCTTCGGCGGCGGCGCGCCGCTCAACCAGATGTTCTTCCTGAACACCAAGTACCTGTTCTACCGCCCGCATCGCGACCGCGACATGGCTCCGATCGGCGACGAGCGCATGAACACCAACCAGGACGCCTTCGTGCAGCTCATGGGCTTCGCCGGCAACCTCACCATGAACAACGCCTTCCTGCAGGGCGTGCTGTTCGCCTGATCGTCAACGAAAGGAAAAGCAAATGTCGGTCGCTTCAATCCAGTCCGATCGTCTTGGCGCGAACCCGTTCGTCGTCGAAGGCCCGATCGTTTCCGGCTCCGGTATTCCGGGCCCGAACTTCTCCCTCGGCACTGTTGCCGGCGGAGACCGCGAATCCGAATGGGTCTATTGCCAGCTTGTGCTGGCCTCGCAGACGACCCTTCAGCCCGGCCAATGGTTCCAGTGGACGAGGGATTATGTCGCCTCGCTGCTGACCACGGCGGCCGCCGTCGTCGGCCAGCGCTGCGGGGTCTTTTCCGGTGCTGCCCAGCCTCCGACCCTGACCGGCGGCCCGGTCGGTGCCATCACCCTTGCAGCAGGCACCTATTACATCTGGCTGCAGCGCAATGGCCAGGCGCCGGCATTGGTCGCAACCGCAACGGCGGCCCTTGTCGTTGCCGAAACCACGAACACGGCAGGCCAGGCGAGCGCCCCGGCATCGGCCACGGCAACCACCAAGGCCATCGCCAATGTCAACTTTGCGGCGGCCAACCAGACCTTTACCGCAACCACGGTCAACGGCTCCAACCTGTTGACGAGCCTTTCCGGCCTCAATGCCGGTTCCGGCCCGTTCATCGGCGCGGCCGTCTCCGGCACCGGCATATCAGGCGGCACCACCATCTCGGGCATCACCTACAGCCCGAGCGGCGTCGTCCAGAGCATCACCCTCTCGGCCAACGCCACCGCCAACGGCACCGGCATTACCATCACCGCAACGGGCGTGCTCGAGGCAACGCTGATGCGTCCGTTCCTGTCGAAGGTGAACTAAACCAAGACGTCGATCTCCACGGGCGCTTCGGCGCCCGTTCAGACTGCTCACTTCCCGTTCGTCATGCTCGGGCTTGTCCCGAGCATCTGCAGCAGATCCTCGGCACAAGGCCGAGGATGACGCCCGAGGCGCTTCGGTGCCCGTTCCCCATTTCCCCGCCATCAACAGCGAGACACGCACCATGCCCGACAACAGCACCGGAATTTATGCCTCCTTCAGCCTCGAACCGGTCGAACAGACCTTTCTGACGGAGAAGGAAGGCCGGCCGATTTTCGCCGACAAGGAATTCGTCCGCATCTTCATCTCGGGCGACAAACACACCGAAGTCTATCGCGAGGTGACCGAAAACGACAAGCAGCGCTTTTCCGATGCCTATAAGCGCTTCAAGGAAGGCGCTGCCGCTCGTGAGCAGCTGACCGGGACACCGCTTTCGCAATGGCCCTATCTGAAGCCCAGCCAGATCAAGGAGCTGGAGGCGGTCAATATCTACACCGTCGAACAGCTCGCAGCACTCTCCGATACCGTCAAGCAGAAGATCGGCATGGGGGCGAACGAGCTTGTCGCTGCCGCCCGGGCCTATCTGGCAACCGCTGAAAACTCCAGTGCCGCCTCGGCCTTTGCCGCCGAAAACGAGCGGCTGAAGGACGAGGTAACGCGGCTGCAGGAGCAGATGAAGGAGATGGCCTTGCGCTTCGAGGCGCTGGAAAGTGAGCGTCAAGGGTCGCAGCCGACAAGCGGCCTGATGAAGCGCTGACACAAGCCGCCCCCTCATCCGCCCTACGGGCACCTTCTCCCCGCTGGGGAGAAGAGGGACTCGAGACCTCGCGGCATAACCCCTTCGCCCCAGCGGGGAGAAGGTGCCGGCAGGCGGATGAGGGGCCACGCGGCACAACCCTCAAGCAAATTCACCTACCTTGCCACGCTCACAGCAACTGCTCTGAACAGGAGATCCCGCGCATGTCGCTACTGACCATCATTCAGAACGTCTGCGCGGAAATCGACCTCGATCCGCCGACGGCCGTCATGTCCTCGGCGGATCCGCAGATCATGCAGCTGCGCATCCTCTCCACCCGCGCCGGCCGCGACCTGATGCGCGAGCATGACTGGTCGGCGCTGATGGTGCAGAGGCAATTCGCAACGACGGGCGCCAACCCCGAACCGGCCGAGCCGCCCGCCGACTGGGACCGCTTCGCCGCCAATTCGAAGATCTGGAATGCCTCGCGCCTCTGGCAGTTGAATGGCCCGGTGGAGCCGCAGACCTGGCAGCGCAACAGGATCATCAATTCGAACCCGGTCCCGCAGATCTGGCGCATGGCCGGCGGCAAGCTCGATATCCACCCGAACGCTGCAGGCGAGACGATGGCTTATGAGTATATTTCCGGCTTCTGGGTGGCGCTGAATGGCGAGGCGACCTATGCCGCCAATTGGGCCGGTGACACCGATACCGCCCGTTTTCCCGAAGACCTTCTCGAACTCTCGCTGATCTGGCGCTGGAAGCGGGCCAAGGGTCTCGACTATGGCGAGGAGATCGCCAGTTTCGAGCGATCCAAGGAAGCCGCGATCGGCGCCGATCGGGCGGCAGCGCCCGTCGACCTCTCGCTGCCGGCGAGGGGCCAGGCGCCCGAGAATTATTGGCCCGGCACGATCACGGTTTTGAACCCATGACCCGCAGACCTGTCCCTCAAAACGGGCGCACCCGCCGCGTTTCGCCAGGCAAAGACTGGATCGCGCCGATCGGCGGCTGGCGAACCGATGTCGAGATGGCCGATATGCCTGCCGATGCGGCGTTTCAGCTCGACAACTTCTTTCCCGAGGCCAACCGGGTTCGCGCCCGCTATGGTTACCTCGCCTTCGCCACCGGCCTTGGCGCCGATGTGCAGACGGTCATTCCCTATTCCGGCGTCGGCAACCGGCTGTTTGCCGCCGCGGGCGACAAGATCTTCGACATCACGGCGGGCGGCGCTGTCGCTGCGCCCGTCGTCTCCGGCATGGCAAGCGCCCATTGGTCGATGCAGCAATATACCAACCCGGCCGGCCAGGAGTTTTTGCGCCTGGTCAACGGCCTCGACACGCCGCTGCTCTTCAACGGCACTGCCTGGACGAATAATTTTCTGGTGGGCACGGCAACGCTCGCCACCCAGAACGTCGCCGTCAGGAACACGTCCTATACGCTGAGCTTCTTCGGCACCGGCTCCGTCACCCTTTCCGGCGCCTTCACCGGCACGCTGAATGGAACGGGCGTCGCCAACCGGGTGACGCTGACCTTCACGCCGGCGGCCGGCACGCTTGTCGTCACCGTCTCGGGAACGGTGACCAATGCGCAGCTTGAGACGGGCGCGGTCGCGACCCCTTACGTTCCCTCGACGATGATATCAGGCATTCCGGACGCCTCGCTGCTGATCGCCGTTACCGCCTATCGCTCGCGGCTCTGGTTCATCGAGAAGAATTCGACCAATGTCTGGTATCTCGCCACCGATGCCGTCAGCGGCACGGCGACGGTGCTGCCGGTCGGCGGCAACATGAAATATGGCGGCACGCTGATTGCGATCAACGTCTGGACCATTCCCGTTTCGACCGGCCTGCAGCAATGCCTGGTGCTGATCTCCTCGGAAGGCGAGGTGATCGTCTTCCAGGGGTCCGATCCCTCGAATGCTGCCAATTGGGGCCTGATCGGCACCTTCAAGCTCGGCCGGCCGCTCGGCACAGATCGATGCCTGCTGTCGGTCGGCGCTGATCTCGCGATCATGACGACCGATGGTATCGTACCGATCACCAAGGCCGTGCAGCTCGACCGCGGCGCCACCAGCCTCGGCGCGATCACCGCCAAGATCGGCCCGACCTGGCGCGAGACCGTTGCGGCGACCGGCACGACTTCTGAGGAGTGGCAGCTTTCGAGCTTCCCGGCGCGGCAGATGGCGATCGTCAACCTGCCGTCCTCCTTCGGCCCCTATCAATATGTGATGAACACCGAAACCGGGGCTTGGTGCCGCTTCGTCGGCATGCCTGCCTCCTGCTGGACGACGTGGCAGGACCGGCTGTTTTTCGGCGCGGCAGACGGCACGGTTTATGAGGCCGAAGTCGGGGCCAACGACAATGGTGTGGCGATCGATGCGCTGATGGTCGGCGCATGGAGCCGCTATGGCGACGGCCTCTCGACCAAGCTTTCGAAGCTGATCGGGGTGACGGCGCAGATCGGGGTTTCCACGCTGATGTATGCCGGCATCTCGGTCGACTACCAGACCAAGATTCCGACAGCACTTCTATCATCGATCGAGAACAATACGGCGGCAAAGTGGGGAACGGCGGTCTGGGGCGTGTCGAAATTTCCGGGCATTTCGCTCGTCCGCAAATTCGCCTCCGCCGGCGGCGCCGGTTCAGCCCTGGCGCCGACGATCCGGGCGCTGATCTCGGGCTCGTCCGGCTCCGTCTCGGAAGCGGCCGTGGTCGGCGGCTCGGTGCTTTACGAAAAGGGCGCGCCGATTTGATCGTCTCCGAACCGCGCGAGGAGATTGCGGCCTGGGTCGGCAACAGGATCGGCGTGACCTTTCATCCGCCTTACACCACGCTTGCCCATATCGACCGCGGCCGGATCATCGCCGGCTTCGTCTTCAACGTCTGGACCGAGCATGACGTCGAGGTCTCGCTTGCCGCCGACCGGCTGACGCTGACGCTGATGCGATCGGTCTTTCGCTATGTCGTGCATCAGCTCGGCTGCCGCCGCGCAACCGCAAGGACCCGCGCCGACAATGCCGAATCTCAGAAGGTTCTGGCAAGACTGGGCGCACGCCTGGAAGGCCGCCAGCAGGCCTATTTCGGCGACTGCGACGCGCTGCTTTACGCAATCATGAAAGAGGATTTTCCCTATGGTCTCCACGCCGAAGGCCCCTAAGGCGCCTGATCCGACACAGACCGCAGCGGCGCAGACGGCCACCAACGTCGACACCGCCATCGCCAATGCGGGGCTGAGCCACACCAACCAATACACGCCGGACGGTTCGCTGGAATACAAGGTCAGCGGCTATCAGACGATGACTGACCAGAACGGCAAGACCTATCGGCTGCCGACCTATTCGGCCTATCAGACCTATTCGCCCGAGAACCAGGCGATCTACGACCAGACGCAGCAGACGCAGTTCGGCCTTGCCAGGCTCGCCAACGACCAGACCGGCAAGGTTTCGGGCATTCTCGGCACCAATGTCGATCTCAGCGCCGGCAATGTCGACAAATATGTCAACGATCACTGGCAGTCCGGCTTCAACAACCAGTGGGACCGCGATCGGGCGAGCCTCGACCAAAGCCTTGCCGACAAGGGCATCTCGATGGGTTCGGCCGCCTATGACAACGCGCTGCGCGATTTTTCGACGCGCAAGCAGGCGGCATCCGACCAGTATCTCGGCGACATGTATTCGAATGCCCAGAATTCGATCCTCACCGAGCGAAACCAGCCGCTGAACGAGATTTCGGCGCTGATGTCGGGCTCGCAGGTCCACCAGCCGAGCTATGTCAACACGCCGACGACGCAACTGCCGACCGTCGACCAGGCCGGGCTGATCAATGAGAACTACAATCAGCAGATGGGCCAGTACAATCAGCAGCTAGCCAAGTCGAATGCGGCGATGGGCGGCCTGTTCGGACTCGGCTCGTCGCTGCTTGGTGGCTGGGCTATGGGATCAGACCGGCGGTTGAAGGAAAATATCAAACGTGTCGGCACGCTTGATAACGGCCTGCCGGTCTACTCCTTCCGGTACAAGAAGGGCGGCCCGGTGCAGATCGGCCTCATGTCGGATGATGTGCGCGAGGTTCATCCGGAATCAGTGTTCGAAGATGCCGAAGGGTTCGATCGCGTCGATTATGAAAAAGCGGTTGTGTAATGGGCTTCTTATTCGGCGGCGATACCGGCAAGACGCAGGGCGACCTGAGCGACCAGCGCAAGCGGCTGCCCTACGCCATGCTGCAGCAGGGCACCGATACGAGCCCGATCCAGTCCCCGTGGGAAGGGGGCGCGCGGCTTGCCGAAGGCGGGCTCGGCGGCTTAGCGGTTCGTCAACAGCGGCAGGAGCAGCAGGCGGGTGGCGCCGCAGGGACCGCCGCTCCGACGGCTGCGCGTTCGACCCCCGCGCCAGCCTCTCCCGGCTTCCTGTCGTTGCTCTTCGGCAGCGGCCCGGTGCGCCGGATCGACGGCTGAAGCAAGGCATCAGGCGCGTCGGCCCGCTGAACAACGGTCTGCCGGCAGACGCCTTCAGGCGCAAGGACGGCGGCCCGACCAATATCGGCCTGATATCCGACGATATGCGCAAGATTCATCCGAACGCGGTGTTCGAACAGACGGTTTCGACGGCGTCGATTACGAAAGGGCAGTGGGCTCATGTCATTAAAGTCATTCATATCAGGCGGCGATACCGGCAAGACGCAGGGCGAGATCAGCGACCGGCGCAAGCAGCTGGCCTACGCCATGCTGCAGCAGGGCATGGAGTCGGGTCCCGTACAATCCCCCTGGCAAGGGGCTGCGCGTCTTGTCCAGGCACTCATGGGTGGACTGGCGATCCGTCGGCAGGAGCAGCAGGAAAGCGGCGACGGTAGCGCGGCGCCAGCTGGCGAGCCTGGCGACTTTCCCTTCGCTCCGCTGCCTGACAACGGGCCCGTTCCGCCGCAAAGACCCAATCTCGACCCGCTGATGACGACGGACGATCGCGGCGGACAGCCCATGGGCCCGGCCGCGCAGCCGGGCGCCGGTCTCTTTGCCCCGCTGCCCGACAACGGACCCATTCCGACGCCGAGGCCCTATCGCGACCCGATGGTCACGACGGATTATCGCCGGGAACAGCCTATGGCGGCCGATCAGCCAGGCGACGATCCCTTCGCTCCGCTGCCTGACAGCGGACCCATTCCGACACCGAGACCGGCGTACCGCGCGCCCGCGGCATCAGCCGCCCAGCCCGTCGACGGCAATGTCTATGACGGCTTCATGCGTACGGTGAAGACCAAGGTCTCGAATCCCTATGGGCTCGCCGCCATCGCCTCGACGGGGCAGGCGGAAAGCAGCTTCTCGCCGAAGAGAGCCAACAGCTCCTGGTCCGACCCGAGCCAGAGCGGGCAGCAAGGCACCTCCGGCGGCATCATGTCGTGGCGCGATACCCGCCTGCAAAAGCTCTATAACTTTGCTGCCACCAGAGGTGAAAAGCCGGGCGCGATCAGCCCGCAGACGCAGGCCGAGTTCTTCCTGCAGGAGGACCCCCGGCTGATCGCCAGGCTGAACGCCGCAACCTCGGTCGAGGAAGCGCAGCGTCTCATGAATAATGCCTGGCGATTTGCCGGCTACGACAAGCCCGGCGGCGAGGCGGCCCGCAGGACCGAGCAAGCAAATAGTCTCCTGCCGCAGTTTCTGACCGAAGGCGCTGCCGATCCCTTCGCGCCGCCTGCCAACCCGCCCGTTCCGACCCCGAGGCCCTATCGCGATCCACTGGTGACGACCGACTATCGCCGCGGCCAGCCTATGGCGGCCGACCAGCCGGACGACGATGCCTTTGCTCCGCTGCCTGACAATGGACCCATGCCTTCGCTGAGACCCGGCTATCTCGACCCAGAGATGACAACCGACGAACGCCGCCAACAGCCCGCGGCGCCGGCTGCTGGCGGCGGGGCTGCCGGATCCGCAAACGACGGTGCAGAGCTTCAAACCATTCTGTCCGATCCCGTTCGTCGCGCCGAGTTGCCGGCCGGCATGCGCAACAACAATCCCACCAATCTCAAGTACGTCGGCCAGCAAAGGCCAGGGATCATCGGCCCTTCCGAGAACACCGACCAGGGCGATCCACAAGTCGTCTATGCCACGCCGGAAGCGGGCATGGAGCACAATTTCTGGCAGGTCATGAGGAAATATCGAAAAGGCATGCTGACGCCGAACCAGATCATCGCTGGAAAAGGGGGATGGACGCCCGACTCCTTTACGGCGGCCGCCAACATTGCGCGATCGATGGGCATCGGCCCTGACGACGATATTCGCCTGACTGACCCGGTGATGGCAAAGAAATTCCTTCGCGCCCTCATTACTCAGGAGCAGGGAACATCGGGCGATCTTTATCCGGATAGCATGATTGAAGCGGCGATCGCGGCACAGCCCAAGGCGGCCGCGCATGCCGTCCGTTCGCTGCCGGCCAACGTGCCCATTCCCACCCCGAGACCGGATCTTGACCCGCGGGGTGCGAAGGACGATCGCCGCGGACAGAACGGGCCGCCGGCCGACTTTGGCAAATCGGCCGCGCTCGTACGTGCGCTACTTGCTCGGCAGCAAAATGGCCTCTGGTAGGAACGCATCTAAACAATCCTAAGATTTTGCAGCACACATCAATGGCCTCGCGATGCGCGGGGCCTTTTCTTCCGAGAAGGTGAATGCCCAGAAACCCCTGGACCGGCGCCGCTCGTAGCCGGAAACCATGTCTGTGTCGTCGACCGTACTCTTATCCTCGGCTACCGGTTGCCTCTTCCAAACTGAAGGGCAAAGTTGTAGATGCCTCTTATGATCAAGAAGCTCCTTAAAGCGGTTCTACCGAAATCTGCAATTGTCGCCGCCTACCAGTGGCATACGCGGGAAAGGCGATATAGATCTTGGGCCCACGCGGCAGCGGCCAGCGCAGAGTACGGGTCACGGGATCTCACGGCTTTCAGGGTGGCGCGCTCCCGGCAGATCGTCGGCGACGAGGATTCCTACGCAAAGCCGCCAGAAGAACTGCTCCAGACCTTCGACATGCCCTCTGGCCGATTCGTTGATTTCGGCGGTTCAGCCGGGGAGATGTGCGCCGTCCTGCAACGGCGGTTCCCTTCGTGGTCGTTCACCGTGGTCGAGACCAAGGCCATGTCGGATGCGTCGAGGGCGCTGCGCCCATCGATATCGCATTCTGATCAACTGCCCGATGGATACGATGTCTTCTATAGCAGCGGAACGCTTCAATATCTGGCCGATCCTGAACAGCTATGGAGTGACGCTCTCGGCAGGACGGGGCGGTACGCTTATCTGGCGCGAAATTGTTTCTCCAATCGCAAGGCCTTCAGCGTCCAGTCATCCAGGCTCTTTGACAACGGCGCTGGGCCGATTCCTGAAGGGTTCGAGGACGTCAATATCCGCTACCCGCATCAGACCATTTCAGAGGCGTCGTTGACCGAGATAGCTGGTCGAATGGGCTTCGATCTTATTGCCCGGTTCGACGGCCGCAATAGCGGAGTCACCGGCAGCAAAACGGATGCTTACGGAGCCGACCTTTTATTTAAGAGGCGATAGCCTACGTACGTCAGAAAAGAACGCGGAAAGCGGGTGCACTCTTTCGAAGCTACCGTTTCCCCCGCTGCCCCGATCTCAATAGCGAACAGATTCGAGTGCCCGCCTTTGAAGAGACGGGTGTGCCATGTCCGCGATCTTGAGGTGGCCGATCTCTGCAGTGCTCATTCGGTGCGAAAACAGTCGCCTGTGCACCCGCCTTCGCAAGACACCCAAATGGCCTCGCATGCGCGGGGCCTTTTTCTTTGGAGATGATGAATGCCCAGAAACCCATCCACCGGCGTCTATTCCAAGCCCGCCGGAACGACACCCTCGGTCGGCCAGGTCATCGACCCTGTGCCGTGGAACGCACTGACCACCGACCTCGGCAACGAAATCACCAACTCGCTGCCGCGCGATGGCTCGGCGCCGATGGTCGCGCCCCTCAAGGCCGCAGGCGGAACGGTGTCCGCCCCAGGCCTCGGCTTCGCCTCGACTCCGCAGACCGGCCTCTATCTGAAAGGCGGCGGCCTGCTCGGCTTTGCCCAGAACGGCGTCGACGTCTCGTTCGATAAAGTCTTGCTTTATGCGGCCAAGTCGGGCGATTACACGGCGCTTGCGTCCGACGACAACGCTATCCATCGCTTCACCGCGGCAGCCACACTTACCCTGGCCGCAGCGGCAACGCTCGGTGCAAACTGGCACTATGCCGTCATTGCCGATGGCGGCGATGTGACGATTGATCCCACTGGGTCAGAGACGATCGACGGCGCGGCCACGATGGTCGTTCCGAATGGTTATTCCACCTTCATTATCTGCAGTGGGTCCGGCTTCTTTTCGAACAAGCTTATGATGAGGATCCTAAGCAAAGCCGACAGTTCCGCCGTCGGCGATTTCGTTGTTGGGCTCATTCTTTCGAACAACAGCGGCAGTCCGAACACCCATGTCGACTTCGCGGCCGGCTCCGCTCGGTCGGGATCAAGCTTCGTTTCCAGTTCGTCGTCCATCACAAAGCGGATAAATGGAACGTTTGCGGCCGGGACCGGCACTGGTGGTCTCGACACGGGTTCTGTTGCTGCAAATACCACCTACTTCACCTATGCACTGCGCAAGGATAACGATCAGACTTTCGATGTCGTGTTGTCGACATCCGCGACGATCGCCGGAGTCAACACGATGCTGCTCACCGGCTACACGATCGTCAAATGCATCGGCGTCGTGCTGACCGATGCCAGCTCGAACATTCGGCCGTTTATCCTGTATCCCCGTGACGAATATACCTTCGTGACGCCGGTGAAGGACGCTGTCAACGCTGCTATCTCTACGACCTCGACGCTTCTGGCGCTAACAGTGCCAAATGGGGTGAAGATCAAGGCAAAGTTGAGATTCCAATATACCTCCACCGCCACGACGGCCTCCGCGCTTTTTTCAGACCCATCGCAGGGGATACTGGCTGCAAGCATCGGTAATGACGGCGGCAACGTCGGCGCTGTCCAGGTTGCCAGCAACTATGCCATTGGCTCAGCGGATATATGGACAAACACGAACAAGCAGATCCGCCAAGTCGCGGGCGCAGCCGGCACTATGTGGCTGTGGACCGATGGTTTCTATTTCCCGTGTGGGAGGGCTGCATAAAGACTTTTAAATTCCGGCTAGTGCTTCCCGCGCTCTGCTCGACGTCGTGAAGTCATGGGTGGCCCAGCAGGACGGGAAATGCAGGATGCCTTCGACAATCGCGGAACCTTCGTCAAGGACAGCCCGATGATGGCAGCAGGTTCGCGGCCATGGGCCTTCAGCCGCCGAAATCGACGCCTTCTTCCAAGCGGCGTCGGACCTCTAACTGCTCCATCTTTGCCTTCGCACGGCGCGCGGCGGTATGGCACGGCTTCTCGATCCATCGATAGAAGGGATAGACCAGAGCAAGGGAAAGAGCGCAGACGATGATCGGCGCCGTCACGATCCGCTCAACAGCAGCCGCCGCTATGGCGTGGACGAGGTAAATCGAGAAGCAAGCGGCACCGATCTTTTCCAGAGACCTTATCGGCCCTCGATCTGTCGCGGTCCTGATCTCTGCCAGTATCCAGCATCCCGCCAGCACTGAAAACGGCACCATAGTCAGGTAAAAGCCGGTGGCCGTGTTCATCGTCGCCCAATAAAGCGTGGAAGCACTTACGGCACTCACGACACGCCAGGCCCAAACATTGCCTCGAAGTTTCAGGCGGTCGAGGTTTTCAGCGAGATAGCAGCCAAGAAGCCAGGCAGGTAGCCCGACAACCCAATTGAGTTGCGGCCCGTATTTCATAGCGTTCCCATATTGGTCCGAGCCGAAGCCAATTGCTACGCCATAGGAGGCAATGACCGAAACGGCGGTAAGAACCGGCCATCCGATCCGGCGCGATATCGGTAAGATCAGCGGGTACAGGCAGTAGTAGACGGCTTCGCAGACGACGGACCATAGAATGTAGCCGTCTATCGGATTGTAGGCCCTCATGCCCATGGCTTGAGCCAGGATGAAGGCGGCGGTCGCGGGCGGCACGATCCGGATAAACCGACCGGCGAGGAATGGCGCGACCTGGAGGCCACGGAACCGATACGGGTAGTGGATGCAGAAGCCGGAAACCACAAAGAAGGCGATCACGGCAGGGTGGCCGGTGAAGATGTATCGCGAGATGCCAGGCATCGACGGCCCGAGCAAATGCGCGAATACTACGGACAGCGCGGCAACTGCTCTGACGGTATCGAGGCCTTCGATCCTGTTTGGACTCGGAAGTGATCGCATTTCGCCAAGTAACCGCTAAGCGAAAACTTAGCAATAGACAACTATTGTGTACTTCACAGTACCAATATTCCCCCTCAACAATCCCGAGACCACTCTCGTTCTCGTCAAATAAGTGGCGCGAGGTGACATCCCTGCGCCACCTGGTGCGAGGCTGATCGCTCATTTAGCGAATGTTGTTGATAGCCCTTGAAGTAGATTGATCTTCTCAGGCGACGGGCTTCGTCCGGTCGGCCGCGCGCTCCTGCCTTTCGGACTCTGGCAAGCTGACGAGGGGCAAGTCGAATGCCCTTGATCTTTTCGCTGTCGGAGAAGCCTTCAATGGAATAGAGGGATTCGAGAGTTGACGAACTCAAATCGTCCCGCGACTTTGGCTGAAGTGGTGGCATCTTCGTCTCCGATCCATACAAATTTCGAGAGTCCCAATGACGTCTGAAAATTTCAATCAACTACTAAATGTTTTTTGGCTTCGGCCTGAAACTGCTCTCTGGCGGTACTTGGATATCGAGGCGATGCGAGACTTTGAGTTTATCGGTCGCTCACTCGATTTCGGCTGCGGCGACGGGCTGTTCTCATTCATCAGGGCTGGCGGCGAGTTTAATCCCCTCTTTGATGCGTTTCAAAAGACAGTTAACCTTGATCGTTTTTACGAGAAGGTCGACGTGTTCGATGCCTATGACGATAGTTACGCGCCATTAGTGGCAAAGAGGCCGGATTATCAGATTACTGTTGGCTTCGACCACAAGCCAAATTTGCTGAAGAAAGCAGCTGGATTGGGTCTTTATGCCGAGACCGTCGTCGGCGACGGAAACGAGCCTCTGTCGTTTGAGGATGATAGTTTCGATACGATCTTCTCCAACATAGTTTATTGGCTGAATGATCCTGCAATTGCGATGGCAGAGCTTTGCCGAATACTGCGGCCCGGCGGGAAATTGTGCCTGATGCTGCCGAACGAGACTCTTCCGGACTACAGCTTTTTCAATCGCCTATTCGTGCAGACCAAAGATCCCGCGTGGAGCTGGCTCGACGAGCTTGACCGAGGCCGTTTGAGCGACAACATCAAACAGGCAGCTAGCGACGAACAATGGCGGGAAATCTTCGAGTCTGCCGGATTGAAGGTCCGTCGTCACTCGAACCATTTATCGAAACACATTATTCAGGCTTGGGATATTGGATTCAGGCCGATGTTCCCGGCATTCTTAAAAGCGGTGGAGGCCATTCCGGTCGACAGACTAGCTGATGTGAAGTCGGAATGGGTGGAATCGCTGAAGCGGTTTGCGGTGCCATTCGCGGCGACTGAGATCCATGATAATCCGGCCAACGCGTTCCACTGCTACGTCCTCAGCAAATAAGCTATTTGAATACCCTACGGCTGAGAAAGGTCGTACAGGCACAAGTCACGGATCTTCAAGGCGGTTCTTCGGAGCCGCCTTTTTCTTTGCCACATCCAAAATCCGGAGCCTACCCATGCTCGTCCATAACTGGCGCGCGGTGCTGAAGCGTGCCTGGTCGGTGCGGTTGATGGCGCTGGCGCTGCTCTTCATCATCGTTGAGCCCGTCTACACCTTCATCGCCGCCACCTGGGTGTCGCGCAACATCTACATCCAGCTCGCCATGTCAGTGGCGACAGGGCTTCTCGCCGTTGCGGCGATCATCGCCCGCATCTTCGTCCAGCAGAAAATCTCAGGAGACCTGAATGGCAAACCGCCTGCAGAAGGGTAGTGCCGCCGCGGCCATGGCCGTGGCGCTCGTCGGATCGTTCGAGGGATTGCGCCAGAATGCCTATCCCGATCCGGCCACGCAAGGGAAGCCGTGGACGATCTGCTATGGCAGCACCAATGGCGTGAAGCCGGGGGACCGCAAGACGGTGGAGCAGTGCAAGGCGCTCCTGGCGCTGGAGCTCAAGACCTATGCCGGCGGCATCGAAAGCTGCGTGCGCGTGGCCCTGCCGGATGCGCGCTTCGTGGCGCTGACCTCCTTTGCCTATAATGTCGGCGTCAAGGCGGCCTGTGGCTCGAGCGCGATCAGGCTCATCAACCAGGGCAGGACGGCCGAGGGCTGCGAGGCGCTTTTGAAGTGGAACCGCCCCGCCGGCATCGTCTGTCCGGGGCTTATCAGGCGCCGGCAGAAAGAACGCCAGTTCTGCCTCGAGGGCGTCTGATGTTCTCTATCCTCGACACGCTCAAGATGGGCGCCGGCCTCGCCGGTGGCCTGATGCTCTATCACCTCTACGCGGTTTCGATCGGCTATCCCTCGGCGGCAAGGCAGGCGCGTGCCGGCTATATCCTTGTTGCCGAGAAGAGCGCAGCCGAGGCCCAGGCTGCCGAGATGGAGCGCCAGCGCAATGCGGCGGCGGAGGCCGGCGAAGAGCATCGCAAGCGCCTTAAGGCCGCAGAAGCCGCCGAGCAGGCCGCCAAAGACACACTCGAAACCGAGATCCAATCCTATGAGCTTCAGCTTTCGGAAAAGAACCGCGCTTGCGCTGTCACTGCTGCTGATCGTCAGTGGCTGCTCCGCCACTGAGCGATTGAATAAGGCGGCGGTGACGAAAGGGCAGGCGGCGGCCGGCATTACTCTGCCGCCGCTGCCGGACGATCTGCGCCGGCAGGAAGCGCATGCGCCTGTTGTCGAAGGCGAGCCCGTCATCGCCATCCTCGTCCGCGAGCGCCAGGCGCTCGACCGCGCCAATGCCCGCCAGGGGCGCACCATTCAATTCTACGACGACCTCACCGCCAGATATGGAACACGCCGATGATGAACGCTATTTCGCTTGCCCTTGCGAATCCGATGCTGAGCGGTGGAGGCGGGGCGGGCGCCGACCCCGATCGCTACATGTTCTTCGCCACCCGCAACCGCATGCCGTCTGGAAACATCGTCACCGCCGCAGCCGGCGCGAATTACGTCTGCAGCAAGATCGTCGTCAACACGCCACAGTACAAGACCAGGACCTTCCGCTTTCACCTCTCGGGCTTCGCCTCGACGGAAGGCGGAAACTCGCCGCAGGAAACGGTCGTCACCGGCACGATCGGCACACCGGGCAATGCCGTGGTCGCCGATGCGATGTTCATCAGGGTCGCAGGCGTCTTCTACCAATGCACCTTCGCCGGCCTGAACACGGTGACGGTCGCTGACCAGACGAACGGCGCCTGGACGGACGAGCTGACCATTCCCGATGTCGCGCCGGAAAGCGAAATCGAAATCTGGCTGTTTTATCACACCGCCGTCGGCGAGAAGATCTGGCCGGTCTACCGCATCCAGAAGCATCGCGGAGAGCGTGTCTGGGGTGCGGGCGATCTCGCCACGCTGCTCGCCTTCAAGGACACCCCGCTTGCCGACAGCACGGCCGCACTCGATACCAATTACGCGACCGTCGCCCAGCCGCAATATTACGGGCCTGACTTCATGGTCGCCAAGGGTGATTGGGATGGTCGCCCGATCGTTCTCGGCCTTGTGGACAGCATCGGTGAGGCACGCCAGCAGTTTTCCGCCGCCGCCGATGCGCGCGGCAATCTCGGCTGGTTGCGCCAATGGCTCGATAGGGATAGCGGCATCGGCCGCATTCCGCATCTGATGATCGGCATGCCGGGAAACGGTTCGGTGCGCGAGCTCACCGGCACCGGTGCTGCGATCGCGACCCGGCGCTGGGCCATTCTCGACGAGATCACCGCCTTCAACAACAATCAGAAGCCGTTCACCGTCATCGCCAACCAGATGGGGCAGAACGATACGGCGGCCACCTACACGCAGTTTTTCAACACCAATTACAGAAGCCTGATCACCAGGCTTCGGGCGCGCTACCCCGGCGTCAAAATCGTCGCATTGCCGCCGCTCGGCCGCACCGTGTCCACCCGCGCGGTCACCCTCACATCGGTCGGCGCCGTCGCAACGGCCACGATCGCCTCGGGCATCAACGGGCTCGCGACCGGCCAGACGGTGTCGATCTCCGGCGCTGCGCAGACGGAGTATAACGGCAATGTGGTGATCACGGTCACCGGGCCGAACAGCTTCACCTATAATTTTGCCGGATCGGCGACATCGCCGGCGACGGGCACAATCACCGCCAACGACCTCTATCTCAGGGCCTCCTACCAGAGCTTCTCGGCCAACAACACCTGGCCGGCGGACGGCACGGATGCCTCGGGCAAATGGCGGCTGCGCGCCGATATCCTGGCGAAGACCTCGGCCTGCTGCGACGACGCGATCGATACCTATGCGGCCTGGGTTTCCGGTGAAAGGGAGGGCGTCTGGCCCGGCATGCTGGAGCTACCGAGCACGGTGGTGACCGTGCAATCGGGCACGGATGGGGTCGCGACCTACACGACGATCGAGGTTGCGGATGCCAGCATCTTCGGGCCAGAGCAGGAGATCAGCACCTATGCCGGGCCGGATGGCCTTGCCCGCCTGTCGACCACATCGATCGGCAGCATCTCCGGCAATACGATTACCATCTCGATCCCGCGCTCCACGGTGCTGCCGGTCGGCTCCATCGTCCGCCCGAGCGTCACGCCGGATGGCGTTCATCCCTACGGCGCCGTGATCGACCGTGTCGTGGGCGGCATTCCCCAATCCGAGAAGGTGAAATTCAATTCTTGAGCGTGCGAGTGGCGGACGCCTTCGACGTCGTCACTTCGGCTCCGGCTGCTGGATGACAGGCGGCGGCGTTTCGCTCTTGCCGCTCCCTTGAACGAACGGCTTGATCACCGGGATGCTCAGGATCGACGCGACCATGACCCCGATGATGATCATCAATAGCATTCTCATGGGCGCCTCGCTTCAGATCGATTGAGCTGTCTTGCGGCATGCATACGCCTCTTCAGGAATCCGAAGATTCAACATCCCCAGGCTGAAAACGTTCCATCGCACAACAGAGCACCGATAGAGATGACATCCAATGACGATATCCTGCGCGCCCTCGGACGCGTCGAGGGCAGGCTGACAGGCATCGAGGAAAACGTGGCACTTCTGCGCAACGAGGTCGGTGACGAAAAGGCCAATGCACACGACAGCCGCGCCGTAATCCACAAGCGGCTTGACGAACAGGCCAGGCAGATCGCCCATCTCGATACCAGGGTGGCGATCAGCGGCGGTGCGGATGCGTTAATCCGCGAGGAGATCAAGAGCCTCAAGGAGACCGTCGAGAAGAACCAGGAGGCGGTCGGGCCGGCGCTTGAGGAGTGGAAACGGATGAAGACGATCGGCTACGGGATATCGGGCTTGATTGCCTTCGCCGGCCTGACGATCGGCGGGATGATTGCCTATGCGAGCGATGGGGCTGTGGCGGCGCTTCGGCATTGGTTGAAGATCAATTGATCGGCGAGCACTAGGGCGCCAGCAGACTCACGTGCCCCAACCGAAGCAAACAAACCCCGAAATTTTAGACTTCCCTAACGAACAAATCTGCGCCCTGTTGGTTTTCCTCTTAGGAGGAAACAGACATGAAGAGCATGAGCAATCGCCAAGTTCGCATTCCCGGCCCGCGAGAGCACGATGTTGCGGAGCATTGCCGCAAGTTTGGGATCGGCCCGGCAGAGGAGAAGAAGCTGAAGAAACTTCTCGGGCCGCGGGCGCCGCTCCATGAAATCCAGGCCAATGCTCCGCCGCGGCAGCCAAGGTGGCGTTAGTCCAAGCGCGAAGCGGTTTCCCCGGGAATTGCATGAGACAAAAGGTCAGAGCGGTTCAGCTTCCATGAAAGCTGAACCGCTCTGAGTCGTGAAGGGGTCGCAAAAGACTGTCCATCTGATCGTTTCACGCCGCATTACGGCATTGATTCAAAGATTGAGCGACACGGAGCAGCGCGGCGAATCTGGGTAAAAGAGGTTCTATTGCCGGGCTTTTCAATCATCGATCTTGTTTAAGATGTGGGCCGACTGCTCGGCCTGCCACACTCCGATCCACTCAAAGCCCTGCTCCGGCAGGGTTTTTCGTTGGCGTTGTCGTGTGCCTATCGATTTTCACCCTGGACGGAGTCTATTGGTATGCCTGCCGAATCATGCCGGGGCAGGTGCCGATGGCCCTTCCACGAATTTTCCGGGGTCGCGGTGCCGTCGCTCTGCCGGGAACTTCCGGCAATATCAGGGGTTTTGCCGGCGGATCGCGCGGCAGGTCTCGTCTCCTGTACCACTGCTACCCCTGCAGTTGCTGCGCGGTCCACTGATGCAGAACCGAAGGCATTGCTCTCGGCGATCGCCAGGGCGCAAAGCCGTACAGTTGCGCGCCCGCAAAGCGTATCAATGCCGTGGTTGCCGCGACAGCATCAGGATGTAATCGTCGGCGATGTCGGCAACCACCATGGCGGCTTCCGCGGCCGTGTATCCCCTGCCGATGGCGTCGCTGACGATCTTCATCACGGCAGGTTCAAGCGCTTCCCGGCAGTCGGACAAGCTTTCGACATGCGGGCATTTTGCCCGAAATTCCAAGACGTTGTTCATGGCGCACCCTCCATTCGATTGAGCTCGGGCCCTATGAAGGCAAGCCGGCCTCTCCCCAGAAAGGCGGGCCATGGTTCCGGCGAGCTGCTTCAGGAACCAGAAGTGTTATCGTGATGCTACGATGGCATAGGAGCCGAGGTATTCAAGCGCATGCTGATATTAAGGTAAGCCAGTAGGGTTAATTCGTCCGTTGCTGTTGCATCGTGGCATCGCCAGCAGATGCAAAGGCTACAGAGGCTGATGCATCTCGCCCAAAACCGTACAGCGGTTTTGGGACAACGACATGCATCAAATAAAGACTTTAGGATTTAAACGCCTGCCAGATCATTTTCTGCCCTAGACGCTGATACGCCGGCCCGCCTTGTCCGCCTCTTTGCGATTGGCGCCGTGTTTTTCGATGATGTCCTTGGCATCCTCGTTGGAAATGCGGTGTTTCTTCGCGAAGTAGATGACGTCGTAGGGTGCGTCAGCCACGGCCGCTTTGGCGGGCTGGGTCTTTTTGCTTGTGTCATTGGTCATGATTTTTCCTTTCAAGGCAATGTTGCGCCGGACATCAGCTGATGTCGCCGCGTCAGCACCAGAACAGGATGATTTTCAGCCGGGTCGGCTCTGAAATCGGAATCCTGTTTCAATTAAAGAGTTAGAGCATGATGTCGTCCGAAAACCGCTCACGCTTTTCGGCATCCTGCTCTGTCGGCTTCGGAACGAGCCAAGCCGGCATCGGTTGAGGAATTGGCTTGCCGTCCTATCGATGCGCTCGGGCCGTCATATGTTTTTCCCAGATCTGCGTTGCCTGCGCTGCCGTGCCGGTCTTGTGGAATCGCAGCAGGTGCAGTCCTTCGTTCCGTCGTTTTTCGTTAAAGGCGCTGTTTTCGTAGTCGGTGCCTTCGACAATGCTCTCGCTTTGAAGAACGGCCTTCAACTCCTGCACATAGTGTCCGGTGATGTTGAAAAGCGCTTCATTCTCAGGTGCGTCTGTCATCGTTTTCCCTATGAGTGGTCGCGTGGCATTGAACGCAGTGCTGCGGTTCAGCTGGCCACGTTGGTGGATGCATCAAGCAATCCGCGCCCCTATGGGAAAGGCTGGTATCGGACAGCGTTTAGCTGGAGGTGTCTGTCTGGAGTTCCATATATCATGCAGCAGCGCACCCTTGCCAATCAAGGATTAAGGCGCGGCGAGTCTGAACGCCCGCATGTTAAACTACTTGCCTCCCCGATACCACCTCAATCGAAATGCCGAAGAATATGGAGGGAGCAGGGCTGTCTTCGCTTTCCGAGTTTAAGGCAAGCGATCCGGGTTCCCACCAAAACGGTTGCTTCTGCAGGAGAGACCAGGCGTGGAGGCGTTCGTCATGCCGAGCCGGCGTATCGGTCAGCTCATCATAGGTGCCCTGAACAAGCACGCTCTTCCACGTTCGGTTTTCGCCGAATTCTTCAACCTGAACACAGGCGGGTGAATGGGCCCGCAATAGATCAATCTTCAGGCCCGGCATGGAAAATATGTAAAGCCGTTCTTTTTCATAGGCATACTGGATGGGAACGATATAGGGATATTTCTCGCCGAGGCATGCCAGGTGGCCACGGGTGTGGCCTGCCAGAAAGGCGAGGCAGTCTTGTTCACCCATTTCTCGCAGTTGCATCGCGTTATCCACTTCGTTTGATAGGCAGCAAAGCGTCTTCGGCTCGCGGCAACAGTCTTTGCAGCGCTACCAGAACACATCGTTGAGAATGATATAGACGATAAAGGCCAGACAGATTGCTGGTGTCGATTTCACCAGAAAGTCGATATACCGGAACCTGCCGATATGCTGAGCCAGGCGTTTCCACCAATGGATGTTTACCGTGGAAGACATGGTGCCCTCCTTTGGTTGGGGCCGGGTAACTCTGATTACGCCGGGAAGCAGCACCCGTTCACAAGCTGCCACTACACCAAATATGGGCGCCAATCATCTGCGCTACAAGGCGTGGCGGATTGCCGTTCCGGCAAAGAGATCCCGCTGCTGTGCACGATCGCAAGGGGCGGCGCGGAGGTGCCAGGATTGCGGGGCACGTCCATACAGGATTGCACTTCTACCTCAACCATCGCTTCGATCAGTTTCAGCCGATCGAGCTTCCGCCGTTGATCGTCGTAGAGCCTGCTGAGCAGCGCATAGGCCGGCCCGGAGGGTCTGCCTTTGCGCAATAGTTTCCTGATCACCATTTCCTGATCGGCAACGCGATGCGCCGCCTTCACGATATGGCGACGCGCCAGCTTCAGGTCTTTCGGGCGGTATCGTGTGGAAACCATATGCTTTGCTCCCCCCTGTCTCATCCGGCATAGCAGGATGGTGGCCATTTCAGTTCACCGGCCGCACGCCTTCCAGCGATCAGCGAAAATCTGCGGCCGTCAGCGTGAAGTTGTTTCCGCGTCGATGCTGATAGGCTCTCGATGCGGCCTCCTGAATGGAAGAGCGCGCCGCATCAAAGGCATTGAGATAGGCGGTCTCGGAAGAGTTCTGGGTGATCGCGCTGCCGAGGGCTGCCTCTTCGACCAGAAACCGGACTTCGAACATGCCGTCATAGCCGGTGAAGCGGACACCTTTTCTCGCTTCGTCGAAGCTGCGGCTTCTATTGGGGAAAATAAGTGTCATTGCGGTTATCCTTGGAAGTGGGCGCGGCCGATCTGTGGAACTCGGGCACCGGTGGTGATGATGGCTGCACGAGGAGCGAATAGCTTGACGCCGGATGTCCAGCGATCAGCCTGCCTGCATGTCCGGACGTCGGCAGATCTTAGTGGATGGTCTGCACGATAACCCGGTTTTCAAGCAAGGCTTCCGATGTCTTGATCAAGCGCATCGTACCCGTGATAACCTCATCGGAATAGAGCGAATCCGCACGGGAAATTTCGTCCGTCATATCGCGGAGAACTTTGTTGATCTCCAGCAGCGGCGGCACGAATTCCACCAATCCGGCGGCTGCCAGCCCGTGCGTCAGGCGCGCGATCGCCTCTCGCAGGTGATCGACCAGCGCACGCCTTTCCACCGGCAGTGCCGACGGCTTTGTGAGGGTCGCTTCATCGTTGAACTGCATGATGCGAATCCTCCTATAGCTAAAATGGGTTCCGCCACGCCATTATCAATGGCCGCCGCGAATGAGGTTGCGGTCAGCCGGCAATAAGCGCAAGCTAATTTATCGGCGGGCACGATACGGGCACCGCTGCTTGGGGCGCGGCAGGAAATCTGCCGCCAGTCAACCCTAGCCCCAACGAAGGAGGACGCCATGTCTTCCACATCAGATCAGTTTTTCGGCGTCGGCAATTTGAGGATGCTCGATCGTATCCTGCGAAAGGCCGGCTTTCGCGGCGGCGAAACCCACGCGGCCGATGAGGGTGAGATCACCGCCACAAGTTTCCTCATTGATTGCTTCCAGATGGGGATCGTCGATGAGGCCGCGTTGAAATCGGCGCTGAAAATGTATCTCGCGACACAGTTGAGTTCAGGCCCGCTTCCGCAGGCAATGGAAGACGCCTCATTTGCCCGATGGCAGGATGACGGCGGCGCCCCGGTGAAAGCCTATCGGATCGCGCGGTATACGGCGTCCGGGCGTGCGGACGCACCACTGCGGCCGCCAGCCTACCGCTTTCCCAAAACCAGGCTGCCTGAACGATTGTCCGAGATCCCGTGAACGTCCTGCTGCGATGTCGCCGGTCCCCCCGATCGATCGTCGCGATGACATGACGAACAAGGAAGAAGACATGTCTGGGGTTCACGCAGATCAAAAGGACGGGGCCAGGAAAAGCAAAATCATCGCCTTCCTGCGGAAAATCGCAACCTTAAGCCCGACTGCAGACGATCTCATAGCGCAGGCGCGTCAAGCGCGATCATCGTCAGCGGAGGAGGGGATCGATAGCGCCGATAGGCAAGCCTATGGTTTGGCGCGTCCACACAGAGGTCCGTTCGATAACGCGACGGCATTCAGTGCCTCCACCTACGACCATGATCTCCCGACGCGGCAGCAATTGGAGGCCGCGCAACGCAGCCAATCCGATGCGGTAAAGCTGCAAGAGGCAAACCGCCAAAAAGGCAAATTTCGTATGCGTTCAAAGCGGACGAAGCTGAAATATCCCTGAGCAGCAGATAGAGGGGCGGACGGCGCCCTCTAGATTTTTGCCGACTGAGCGGTGCTTGGCTTCAAGGTCTCTCCGCTCCGGTCCATCGAAAAGCCCGCGTCAGGCAGGCTTTTCCTGTTTGCAGCAACAGCTCAGACTACCGTCAGGCCGCCCCAAACGGCACGGCGACGAAGGTCTTGTTGCCGTCGCGTTCGACGAGCAGCAGCACCGACTTGCGGCCGGCCTTGCCGGCGTCTGCAATCGCGGTCTTGACGTCGCGGGCATTGTGGACTGGTCTGTCATTCACCGAGACGATGACATCGCCCGATTGGATGCCGGCGGCAGCCGCAGACCTGTCTGGGGCGACCTTGGCGACCACCGCGCCGCTGATCGAGCGCGGCAGGTTGAGCTCTTGGCGCACGTCGGGCGTGAGATCGGCAAGGCCGATGCCGAGGCTCGGCTGGCCGGTGCTCTGGCCTTGGGCGTCCGGGCTTTCGGTCGCCGCCTGCTTCTGGCCTTCCTCATTGGTGCCGACGGTGACGTTGAGATCGATCGTCTTGCCGTCGCGCCAGACGCTGAGGGACTTTTTCGCGCCCGGCGAAAGGTCGGCGACCAGGCGCGACAGGTCCTTCGGCGTCTTGACGCTCTCGCCGCCGACTGAGGTGACGATATCGCCGGGCTTCAGGCCGGCATGGGCGGCCGGCGTATCGGCGGTGACGGCGGCAACCAGCGCGCCGCCGGTCTTATTGAGGCCGACGGCATCGGCGACATCCTTGGTGACCGGCTGGATCTGCACGCCGAGATAGCCGTGATCGATCGAGCCGTCCTTCTGCAGCTTGGCGACGATCGCCTTGGCCTCGTCGGAGGGAATGGCGAAACCGACACCGACGCTGCCGCCGTTCGGCGAATAGATAGCGGTGTTGATGCCGACGACATTGCCGTTGCGGTCGACCAGCGGACCGCCGGAATTGCCATGGTTGATCGGCGCGTCGATCTGGATGAAATCGTCATAAGGCCCGCTGTGCAGGTCGCGGCCGCGCGCCGAGACGATGCCTGCCGTCACCGTGGCGCCGATGCCGAAGGGATTGCCGATCGCCAGAATCTGGTCGCCGAGCTTCAGCCTGTCGGAATCGCCCCAGGCAATGGTCTGCAGCGGCTTGCCCGCCTCTATCTTCAACACGGCGACATCGGATTTCGGGTCGGTGCCGATCAGCTTGGCCGGCAGTTCCGTGCCGTCATCCAGCGTCACCTTGATGTCGACGGCATTGTCGATGACATGGTTATTGGTGACGATCACCCCGTCGGGGCTGATGATGAAGCCGGAGCCGAGCGCCATCGCCTGCTGCGAAGGCCGCTTTTGCGGTGCCTGGCGCGGCAGCGGGATGCGCTGATCCTCGAAGAACTGGCGGAACTGCTCGTCCATCGGCGATTCCTGCTCTCCGGCGCTGACATCGGTCGCCTTCATTGTCGTGGTGATGGTGACGACGGCAGGCTTGTCGGCATCGACGATGGAGGCGAAGGAGCCGCTCGGCGCGAGAATGCCGCCGGTATCAGAGGGCGCGGCAACGGCATTGGAGGCGTTGATGGCGAAGGGGAGGCAGGCTGCGCCGGCGATGATGGCGGCCCCGACAAGGGCTGCGGTGCGATGGTTGCGGAGGATGTGTGACATGGTGGTGATCCCTTGGGCGGTGGTCCCTTGCGAGAGCGTTGGCTTTGGATGGCGTCGTGGTTCCATGTCCTGGGACCTGGCGTCGGATGGCGTTTTGGCGCCAATTCCTCCTGGAAACACGCAGTCGTCGAGGGCGGTGGCCGGGGGAAGAGAAGAATTGGCGCTCGGGATTCATATGATCCCACCAAGCGGATTTACAAATTAAAGTTTGATCATGTTTATATTGCCGATTTGTAAGCTAATGACTGGAACTTAATCTTCGCTCACCCAGCGTTTGCGCGGCTCAAAAATTCCGGCCTGATTTTGCTTCGCTGGCGGCCTCCACGATGTTTTCATTCGAAAATAAACGCACTTTTTCCAGGAGGTGATGATCCGATCGCCGCATGCGCCCGTAATTTGCCGACAGACGATCCCGCTGCCGTTTCTGTAAGTTATATTCTGGGATTCTGTTGCGAATATAAAATGTTAGTAGACTCTAAATTATTTCTTCTTCAGAAAGTAAAGATCGCGAATCGAGGGCAAGCGAGACTTGCGGGCTAGATATAACGGGGCGGTGGGGACGGCAGTGGAGCGGGGGCGGAAGGGCAGGCGCGGCGCGCAAGTGAAGTTGAGCGATGTGGCGAAGAAGGTGGGAGTTAGCCCCATCACGATTTCGCGCGCGCTTCGCAATCCTGAAATCGTCTCTGCGGATCTGCGCCAGACCATCCTGCGCACGGTAGACGAGATGGGGTATATCCCCAATCTTGCCGCCCGGGCGCTGGCCGGCCGCCACAACGGCACTGTCGGCGTCATCACGCCCGCTTTGCACCGGCCCGCCTTTGCAGGCCTGATGATCGGCATCGAGGATCGCTTGCGCGCCACCGAATTCGGTGTGCAATATTCCAACACGCTCCACCGTGCCGATCGGGAGGCCGGCCAGCTGAAATCCTTCCTGATGCAGAAGCCGGCCGGCGTCATCATCGCCGGTGCCGAATCCTATGATAACCTTCTGCCGCTGATCGAGAATGCCGCCTGTCCGATAGCCCATATCACCGATCTCAGCCAGGAGCCGGAAAGGCTGGTCGTCGGCCTTGATCATCATGCGGCAGGCGCCGAACCCACGCGTTTCCTGCTGTCGAGGGGCTATCAGAGGATCGGCTTCATCGGCGGCAGCACGGATCTTCGCTCGCGCCGCCGCAGAGAGGGCTATGAGGCCGCGATGCGCGAGGCCGGCCGTTTCGATCCCGATCTTGCCATCGGCGCGGATGCGCCGGGCACCACCGGTCTCGGAAGGGAATTGTTGATCCGCCTGCTGGCGCGCGTGCCTGATGTCGATGCAGTGTTTGCCCAGAACGACGAACTGGCGCTCGGTGTGCTCATCGAATGCGGCATGCGCGGCATCCGCGTGCCTGAGGATTTCGGCATCTGCGGTTTCAACGATCTGGAATTTTCGGCCTTCACCGAACCGTCGCTGACGACGGTGCACATACCGCGCTACGATATCGGCTACCGCGTTGCCGATATGCTGCTGCGCGCCGTCCGCGACGAGCCGCCCGGCGAAGACAAGGTCGATTGCGGCTTCTCCATCATCCCGCGCGGCTCGACGCGGTAAGCTGCTATGATCTGCCGAATGAAATGCGACCGAACTGTCGTATGCTCAAACTAGGCATAGCCCAGATTATTCCCTATACCGAGGGAATGAGGATGACTGTGCTGAAAAATGGATAGTGCGGGACTGTCTCTGGACAGAATGCGTACCTTTGTCCGCGTCGCAGAACGCGGCAACTTGTCGATGGTGGCCAGAGAGCTGGGCGTTGGTCAATCCACAGTGACACGGCACCTCAATGAGCTTGAGGAGGCTGTCGGCGTCCCGCTTCTCAGCCGAACCACGCGTCGCGTCACCCTTACCGACGAGGGTAGCCGCTATTACACCAACTGCCTGCAGATATTGCGTCTGGTCGAACAGGCTGCTGAAGAAGCCAGAGATGCCCGTCAGGCCCCCGCGGGTGCTGTCCGGCTTTCCTGTACGGCAGCGCTCGGTGTGATGCACATCACGCGCCTGATCTTTGATTTCCAGGACAAGCATCCGGACATCCGGGTCGACCTCAACCTAACGGACGAGCGAATCGACCTGGTTCGCGAAGGCGTCGACGTGGCTCTTCGTCTTGGGCCTCTCGCCGACAGCGCAATGAAACTTCATGCGCTCGGAGAGAGCCATCGGCTGTTGGTGGGCGCTCCGACCTATTTGTCGGCCCATGGACGGCCGGAGCGCCCAGCCGATCTGTCCCGCTACGAAACCGTTATAATGTCCAATGTGGCGGGGAGCGATCAGCTTGTTCTTTCCTCTCCCGATGGCACAAGCCTGATGATCCCGGTGAGCGGCAAGCTGCGCGTCGATCACGGGCTTGCGGCGCGCAAAGCCCTTGCCGCCGGGCGCGGAATTGGTCCCGCACACCTCTGGTTGGTTCACGATCTTCTCGACGACGGTCAGCTCGAGGTCTTGCTTGGCGACTATCGTCCCGCACCGGTTCCTGTGAGCTTGCTAATCGTTCCGGAGCGCGCCGCCATTGCCCGCGTTCGGCTTCTCGTCGATTTTCTTGTCGCCGAGATTTCCAGATTACCGGGAATCCGGCCATCGTGATTAGAGCCCGAACGACCGCTTATCGCCACGCCAGCCCGTCTTCCGCAGATACTGCTCCCAATTGAGCGTGTCGGGATTCAGACGACGGCTCCATTCGAGGTCATGCTCCTTGCCGAAATAGCCATATTCGACGGCATATTCGACCATCCCGAGAATCTCTCGAACGAGAAGTTCGTTGGCGGCAAACTCTGGAAAAAAGCGCAGCAGGCCATCCCTGGTGAAAGCGTTTCGATACTCGGCCTCGAGCCCGGTCACACGCTGAAAGGTTTCGACCATCTCCCGCGGAGAAATGATATCCCCGACGATCGGCAGCGTTTTCCCATTGTAGCGCTCGGGGTTTGAGAAAATTTCGAGCACGACCGGCCCGGTCGCCGTCAGCGGATCGACAAAAGGCGCTCGGAAATCTTCGGGAAGATAAATCGGCAGCAGGAGCGTATCGCCCTCCATGCGCGGCACATAATATTCGAGAAGATTGGTGTAGAAGAACGCCAGCATGACGAAGGAATGAGAAATAGGCAGGCCGCGAATATGGTCGGCAACGCGCGCCTTGTCGGTAAAATGCGGCGCATACTTCGTGCCCCTGGTGATCTTGTCGACATTCTCGAGCGTGCTGAAAACAATATGCCCGACGCCGGCCTCCACTGCGGCATCCGCCAGTTGCCGCCCGAGAGGAGCCTCGATTGTCTCCGGCGGGGCGATCGGCGGCGTCATCAAAAATGCGCCGTCCGCGCCTTTGAATGCAGCAACGAGGTCCTCCCGAAGGCCAAGTTCCAGAGGGATGGTGACGATTTCAGCGCCGAGTTTCTGCAGGCGTAGAGCTTCAGGCGAATCCTCTTTGCGGGTGAAAGCTCGCACCCGGAAACGTTGGCTCTGAAGGAGTGCCGCGGCGACGCTGCGTCCCTGTTTGCTCGTTGTGCCGGCAATCGCGATCAGTGGCTTTTCATGTGCAGACATAGTGCTTTAAACCTTTCCCTGTCATTGACGCCGGCTACGGGTGCCAGGCGTCGTTTTGCGGGAGAGCGGTCGGCCTGTGCCGAGAGCCCACCTCCATGGCGGGTACCCTATCGCAACAGGTTCTATGGCTGTAGATATCTGAAATACATAACATAATGCCATTTTTCGGATAAATGGCTGCCAGCCGGCGCGCATACAACTCGGTTCGCCATCCCGGATCAGAACGCCGAAACCCGCGCCCGGATGGTCGGAAGCGGAAAGCCATCTCCTGGACACCGCCGATATTCAGGATCGCGACGGCGCAAGTGTCGTTCATGAAGCCATTTCTCAAACGCTCGCCTTGGCTCAGAGCTGCATTGCAAAGATCGCAAAGTTCACCCTGCAGATCGTCAAATAAACCGATAAGGCCAAGGTTTTCTAAGTGCTGCACAGTCGCTGCAAGATGTTATGTTTATTGAATTCTTTCCAATTCAGACTCTTAGTCTGCCTGTCAGATGTATTAATCACTGTTAAGCACTATTGAATATGGTTAATATTATGTTAATCTTAAAGAGATCAGAGGGTGTTCAGCGTTTTCAAAGCGGAAATTCGAAGCATGAAGCTTTCGCAGATAATATCGCCGGCTATGCCTGAATATAGGTTGAGAATCGGTTCTCGCCTAAATCAAAAAATACTATGCGTTGTATTTGCAGCGATTGTTCCAGTGGCGTCAGCAGCAGAGGAGTTACCTGCGCCCAAGGAAGCAGTCTCGGTTGTGACATCTGGTGAGACTTCGGCCCGGCAGCCTCAATCGTTGCGTGACGTTCTTCGCTCAGGCGATAGATTGAATCTCGCATTTTACGAAAGCTTGGCCTCCGTCGAAGATCGCTGGACGGGCTCGCGGGGGACGGTTCCCTGGAACTTTTACCAGCGGCCCGAGCTCACTGGCGAATACGTCGTTGAAGCGGACGGAACGATTTCGCTTCCGCTTTTGGGACGCTTCCCGGTTCGAGGGCTTCCTCCGGCCGATGTGGAGGCGATAATTCTTCCTTCGTACGAAAGTTTGGTCGGCAGAAAGGGGTTCGTGAATATCGTCAAGATTGAGCACCAGCCGATTTACATTACCGGCCCGGTTCGTAACCCTGGATCGTTTCGATATGTTGATGGCATGACTGTTCTGCATGCCGTTGCGCAAGCGGGTGGCATGGCGGCGAAGAGTATTGAGCCATGGCAGAGCGTGGAAATTACACGCCAGATCGAGCGGTTGAAGGCTGGGCTGGCCGATCTGAAGCGGCTTGCGTCGCGAACCGAGGTGCTCAGGGCGAAACGCGATTCCGTACAAATTGCCAGCATTGGCACACCTGTTCTTGGTCCCGATCCCGATGCTCAGCGGTTACTGGATGATGAGACATGGCAGCGCCAATTGGTAACGACGAGCAAGGATGCGCAGAGCAGTGCTTACGCGAAATCTGTGGCAAATGCTCAGGCCGATCTCGATCTGCGTCAGGCACGCGTCGGTAATTATGATGCCACCATTCGGGTCCGTCAGGATCGGCTGGCAAGTATCGAGAAATTGGCCAAAAACAAACTTGTCACCAGCATTGAGTTGACCCGGGCACAAAGCGAACTGACCGAGTCGGAAGATCGAAAGCAGCAGGCCGTCATCGATGTCGAGAGCGCGAAGCAACGGCTGGCGGCAGCGAAACAGGACGTTGAGCGCGATCGTATCGAACGCAAGATCGAGATCGAAAAGTCGGCAGCGGATGCCGAAAGAGGCCTATCCACGGCGTTGAAGACGACCGAGAGCGATCTTGAAATTTTCCGGTCGATGGTATCGTCGAATGATAGCGCCGGTGTTGAATTTGAAATCGTTCGGCCTGGACCGAATGGTGTCATCGTCGAACCTGCGACCGAAGAAACGGTCTTACAGCCAGGCGATCTGATCAAAGTACATTGAGGCTTAGCCGCATACTCCTCCGACCGGGGAGAGTTTAGTCCTCCTCTCGGCCAAAGAGCTCAGGGGCATCGTCGATTTGCGATTTGTCACGCGGTCCAAAACGCCAAGGAGAGCTTATGTCTACAATCGAAGCTTTAGAATCCTCGCATTCCTCAATGCCGGTCCAAGGTCCGATGTTCAAGTTGCCAAGGACCTCACTCGTCATTCCAACCTTGAACGAAGCCGAAAACATCAAGCTGCTCTTGCCCCGCATACCGACATGGGTACATGAAATTATCATCGTCGATGGGCGATCGACAGACGGAACGCCTGACATAGCGCGAAGCATGCGCGACGATGTCAAGATCGTACTCCAGCCCAAGAAGGGCAAAGGCATCGCATTGCGGACCGGCTTCGAAGCCGCGTCTGGTGATATGATCGTGATGCTCGATGCTGACGGGTCGATGGATCCTTACGAAATCATCTTGTTCGTCGCGGCTCTTGTTGCCGGTGCGGATTTCGTCAAGGGGTCGCGCTTTATGCAGGGTGGCGGCACCAGCGACATGACGGTCATCCGCCGTTTCGGCAATCTGGGCCTGACCCTCCTGGTCCGGATGCTCTATGGCAGCTCTTTCAGCGATCTGTGCTACGGCTACATGGGCTTTTGGAGACGGCATGTTCCCTTGCTGCGTGCCGATTGCGACGGCTTCGAAATTGAGACGCTGATCAATTTGCGGGCCCTGAAGAACAAGCTCAAAATCATGGAAGTCGCGAGCTTTGAATCGGAGCGTATCTACGGCGTCAGCAATCTGCGTGCCCTTCCGGACGGCTGGCGCGTGCTGAAGACGATCTTCCGAGAACGCGTCAGTACGCCGACGGGCGTCCAAGTCCTCGAGCAGGGCATGTCCTGAGGTCCGGATGTAATTGGCGAGGCCGCATGATGCGCATTTTGATGCTCAGCGCGAGATACCTGCCTTTTGCCGGAGGAACGGAAACCCATGTAAGCGAGGTCGCAATCCGGCTCGTGCGCAAGGGGCATGCGGTGACGGTCTTGACGGGCAATCCCGACGGCCTTCTTCCGGCAGCGGAAACCCGAGACGGCGTGCAGATTGTCAGGCTGAAGACGTATCCCCGTGGGCGGGATTGGTGCTTCGCTCCCGGCGTCTTCAGGGCGGTCGCCGAAGGCGATTGGGACCTGATGCATGTCCAGGGCTACCACACCTTTCTGGCACCGCTCGGAATGGCCGCCGCATCGCGCAAGGGTCTTCCTTTCGTGGTCACCTTTCACAGCGGGGGCCATTCGTCGCGATTTCGGTCTTCGATCCGGCGCTTCCAACATAGAATGCTTGCGCCTCTGGCCGCCAGAGCAGCGCAACTCATCGGCGTGTCGCGGTTCGAAGCGGATCTATTCAGCCACAATATGGCAATCGCGAGAGACCGGTTCATCGTTATCCCCAATGGCGCGCGCCTGCCGGAAAAGTCCGGGCGTCGGCCGGCTTCACCTCGCGACGGGCCGCTGATTGTCTCGCTCGGCAGGCTGGAGCGTTACAAAGGTCATCATCGGGCGCTTGCTGCATTTCATGTGCTGGCAACAAAATTCCCTGATATGAGCCTTCGGATCCTGGGGGAGGGGCCTTATGAGGCGAAGCTGCGTCAGCAGGTGGCCGAGCTCGGGCTCGGCAACCATGTCGAGATCGGGGCAATTCCGCCGACCGATCGGTCCGCAATGGCCGATCTTTTGTCTTCGGCCGCTCTTGTCGTGCTCCTCAGCGATTATGAAGCTCATCCCGTGGCGGTTATGGAAGCGCTTTCGGTCAAGGCTCCCGTACTGACCACCGACACATCCGGCTTTCGGGAGCTGGCTGAGGAGGGCCTCGTGCGTTCCATTCCGCTCAACGCTTCGCCAGACTTCACCGCGCGTGAAATGCTCGCCGCCATGGATGCGGGGCCGATCTCAATTGAGACGAGGTTGCCGGACTGGGACGATTGCACGGACCGGCTGCTGATGGTGTACAGGCGCGTACTTTCGCATCCGCAGCCTGAACTGCGAACCGGTCCGGCACTGCTTGGAGATTTGAAGCACGATGACCGTTGTTAAGGGGCGGGCTTCTCCAGGCCAGCAGAAGGCCTACCAGGACGGAGCTTATCGTCATGGCTATCCAGAAAAGGTTTCCATTCCACGCGTCGATCTGTGGATTGCCGCTTTTCTGGGCCTGCGTAGGCAGGACAGCGCGGTCGGGGGCGTTGCCGATCCTTCGTCGCTGGGGATGTCGCCGGTCTTTGCCTTCCTATGCAGCTGCGCCCTTATTGTGGCCGCTCTTGCTGCAAATGCCAGTCGGCTGGGAGAGGGCTGGGCGGTTCCGACGTTCTATTGCGCCATCGCCGCGATCTTTCTCCCCGCGGCGGCGCGGATCATCCATCCAGGGGCCAGCCGCCTGGAGCGCTTGGCGCTCATAATGATCGTCACCTCAGCCCTCTTCGTGGTGCGCCTCATCCGCGCGCCCGTCGCCTTCATAGACCATGACGAATTCCTGCACTGGGCGACGGTGAACGACATTCTGGAGGCGGGGCGACTGTTCCTGCCCAATCCCCTGTTGCCGGTCAGCCCCCTCTATCCCGGCCTGGAGCTCATAACGTCCGCTTTGGTCAACCTGTCCGGACTGTCCGTCTTCGCGGCAGGCCTCATCGTGTTGGCGGCGGCACGGATGATGCTGATGTGCGCGCTCTTCCTGCTCTTTGAGAAGATCACGGATTCGGCACGGATCGCCTCAATCGCCTGCCTCATCTACATGGGCTCGTCCGCGTTTTTGCTGTTTGACGTCCACTACTCCTATGAAAGCCTGGCGATCCCCATGCTTGCGGCGGTGCTGTTGGCTTCGGAAAGCCGACGCATGGAGCGAAGCGACGCGGCAGGCTGGTCGACGGTCGTCGCCACCATGGTCCTCATCGTGGCACTCGCGATTACTCATCATCTCACCTCCTATTTTTGCATGGCCCTTTTGTGCAGCACGGCGGTGATGGAATGCCTGAGGCATGGCGCGTCCTCTATGCAGAGGCAGCGGGCGATCCTGCTGGCCTCGATCGCCGTGATTACTCCTGTCGCCTGGTCGAAGATCATCGGGAACCCCACCGGCAGCTACATCCTTCCGGTACTGGCAGGCGGCATACACGAGGTAGTGCAACTCGTATCGAACTCGGCCGCGACACGTAAGCTTTTCGTGTCGGACACGGGAGCCTTGGCGCCTGCGTGGCAACGTTATCTGACGATGGCGGGCGTCGCGCTGATCTGCCTCGGACTTCTCACCGGCTTTCTCCGCTCGCTCGTTTTCAATGGGCAGCCACGGAATGCGAGCATCCTCTGGCCGCCGACCAGATGGCGCCTATGGCGGTCAAGCCTTCTCGTCGTCCTCGTTTTGGTGACGCTGGCCTATCCTGTCAGTATCATCTTCCGCCTGACGCGCAGTGGGTGGGAGATCGGCAACCGCATCGGCTCCCTATCTTTCCTCGGCGTCGCAATTGTCGTCGCGGTGGCCGTCGCGGCGTTCTGGCACGGCATGTCGCGTGGCTGGCTGCGCGCAACGGCGCTTGCCGCCGCCGCAACGACGGTGCTGATTGGTGGCGTCATCAGCTCCGAGGGGCCACGTATCCTGGTTCCGGCCGGCTATGAGGTGTCGGCCGACTCCTCGTCGATAGAACCGATGGGGATCAGCGCCGCAAAGTGGACCAGGGAATGGCTGGGCGACGACCAGCATTTCGCAACCGACCGGATCAATCGCCTGCTCCTGTCCACCTACGGCCGGCAAAAGGTCTCGACCACGCTTGAGAGCGGGCAGGATACAGGCATGGCCATCACTGCTGCCGATCTCGGCTCGATGGAACGCAAACTGCTGATCGACGCGGGCGTCGGTTTCGTCATGGTCGATCTGCGCATGACCACCGGCCTGCCCGGCGTCGGCGTCTATTTCGACGGCGGCGCGCAGGATCGAAACCACTTGGTCCCCCTCCAGTCGCCGTCGCTGCTCAAGTTCAATTCCGAGCCCGATGTCGACCGCATCTTCGACAACGGCTTCATGGTCATTTTCGACGTCGGGCGGCTCGGGAAAGCGCGGCAGCCCGCCGTCCCTGGTAAGCGGACCGGAAAGCCGGTGCAATCCTTGGGACGAACAGACGGAGATTTGCAATGATCGATAGCCGTATCGACGCTTTCATGTGCGTCCATTCGCGGGACATCGAATATTTGCTCGAAGCGTCCCTTCGCTCCTACCAGCAGCATTTCCCCGACAAGGGAAACCTGACCATGGTCACCGACAACCCGGCCGCTTTAAGAGCCTTCCTCGACGCGAAGGGTCTCGTGCCCGGCGCAGCCGTCACCGGCGACAACGACTGGCTTTCCGCCAGCGAACTGGAACTTCCCGGCTGGTTTCGGCAGCAGATCGTCAAGCTGCGCGCCTTCGAATTCTGCCGGACCGAGCATTTCTGCAATCTCGGTGCGGATACACTGCTGCTGCGGCCCATCGCGACGACCGATCTGATCGACCGGGGCGAACCGGTTCTCTATTATTCCAGCCACAGGCTGCCCGATCTGCACTACCGTTTCGAGAAGCAACGGTTGCGCAATGTTGCAAAGATCCTCGGCGTCGAGCCGGTTCGATCTTTTCGCTACGTCGATTTCATCAACGATTTCTTCTGCTTCAAGCGTGAATGGCTCATCGCGCTGAATGACTACATCGCGTCGAAATACGGCTCAAAACCCTACGTCGAGCTGCTCAAGGGTCTGAGTGCGTCAAAAGACCAGACACGGTTCGGGGAATGGACGCTCTATTCCGTCTTTCTGCTCGATGTGATGCACCAGTCGCCGACGATGCGCGATGCGCGCGGGGCCTATCTGACGCAGATCCATAGCCGCCTCGGCCTCACTCTGAGCCGGCTGGACAGCAAGATCGTTCATCTCGTCCAGAAATCCTTCGACCCGAACGTAATCCGCCAGAAGCTCATGAAGGTGAACCCGGGCGCCGCTCAGATCATCGGCGCGACGGCATGGGCGGATGCAGGAGCGCGTCCCCGATGATGGCCCGCCGTGTCTTTCTGGGAATCATTCCGCTGTGGGTTCTTGCCGCTGCGTTGGCCGTAACGTGGCTGCCCGAAACCTTTTCGACCTGGGAGAAGGCGGTCCGTCTGGCGCTCTGCGCGCCGCTGATATTGTATTTCCCTGGCCGCATGCTGGTGGACACCCTGCGCATCGAGGGCGATACGGTCACAAGGGGGACGCTCGCGGTGTTTCTGAGCTTCGCGACCTGCATTTTTTTGGGGCTTCTGCTGCATGTCGTCGGGCATCTCGATGCGCGAGGCTGGGTATACGCGCTGGGCCTGACGACTATCGCCATTCGATGGCTGAATGTCGTTTTGCAGCTCGCAAGGCCGGATCCAGGCATTCCCTGGGCTTGGCCCGACCGCCGCTTTGGCGCCTTCGCAGCTTCCATGATCTTGGCGACGAGTTCCGTCCTCATGGCGCGCCCGGTCGCGCTTGAACACAAGCCGTTTCAGTTCACTGAGCTTTGGATGGTGCCCAAATGGAACTGGACGAACAATGTGGTAACGGTCGGCGTGCGCAATTCGGAAGACGCCAGGACGCTTTACAGTCTTGACCTTGTTCTGGGCGGCACGTTGATTGGAAAGATGCCAACCTTCGAACTGGCGCCTTCCTCCAGCCAAACCTTCGAATTCTCCGTACCGACAAAAACGCGCTCCCCCGCACGGCTGGAAGCCTGGCTCTACAAGGACGGCGACAGAGGAACGATCTACCGCAAGGTCTGGATGACCACCGACGCGCTCCAGTCCCCGGCACCCACCGGAATAACCCTTCAGTTCGCCCCGGAGCCGAAAAATGGATAATTTCCAGCACCCCGCGTCCGGCAAGCTCACGACGGCAATCGTCATCTGCTGCTATTCCGACAAGCGCTGGGACATTCTCAACAAGGCAATCGAAGCGGCAGCGCGCCAGGTCCCGGCCGCGGACGAGATCGTCGTCATCGTCGATCACAATCCGGCACTCGCGCTGCGTCTGCGCGCCAAGCGCTTCGAAACCCCGCTCAGCATCGTCGAGAATATTCATCCGCCCGGCCTCTCCAGTGCCCGCAACACCGGGATTTCTGTCAGCCGCGGAGAGGTCATCCTGTTTCTCGACGACGACGCCGTGTCGGATCAAGATTTGCTGGCGACCTTGGTGCGGCAACTGGAGGATCCTTCGGTTCTGGGCGCCGTCTCCGCTATCCGCCCGCTGTGGGAAACAGACCGTCCGTCCTGGTTTCCCGACGAATTCCTGTGGACCCTCGGCTGCACCTATCGCGGCCTTCATCCGGGGTCGGTGCGCAACCTCATCGGCGCGTCCATGTGCATCCGCCGATACGTCTTCGATCATACGGGCGGCTTCGATTCCGGCTTGGGCCGAACGGCCAAGGCTTTGCCGCTCGGATGCGAGGAAACCGAACTCTGCATCCGTGCAACCAGGGCCTTGCCGCATGGCCGCTTCGTCTTCGAGCCGTCGAGCGGCAGCGATCACGCCATACCCGCCGATCGCGCGACGTGGAAATACTTCCTTCATCGATGCTGGGCCGAAGGGCTTTCAAAGGCCAGCCTGTCGTTGATGGCAGGCTCCGGCGAGGCGCTGGCGTCGGAAAAGACCTATATGACGAGGACGTTGCCCCAAGGGATTATGCGGGGATTCGCCGATGTGTTGCTTGGTCAGCCGAGCGGCCTTCTTCGCGCCGTCGCGCTGGGCGCCGGCCTAGCGGCCACTGCGGCCGGCTTCGCTCTCGGCAGGACCCGCGCTGCCCTTACGCGACCGTTCACCTCCGTTCCTGCTCGCGCTCTCGAACCGGTGGAATAGGCATGATGACCGTCAGGGCCGCCATGACCAAGGTCCGCAGTCTGCTGATGAATCAGGCGGTTTTGCTCCTCAATGCAGGCATGCTGGGGCTTGGAACGTTGATGACGGCCGTTCTCGGCTTCGTCTACTGGTGGTTCGCGGCGCGTTCCTTCTCGGCCGAAGCTGTCGGGCTCGCTGCCGCCGCCATATCGTTGATGAATCTCCTCGCGAATTTCGGCGAAGTCGGTCTCGGGCCCTTCCTGATGGGCGAGATAGGCCGTCAGAAAAGAGCAGGTCCCTTTTTGGCGGGCGCCCTCCTGGCCTCGTTCAGCGCCTCCATCATCGTGGGGCTGATCTATCTTGCTATCGCTGCCTTCACATCGACGCAGCTTGGCTCGATTGTCGGCTCCTCCGCGACCGATCTCTTCTTCGTCGCTGGTTGCGCTCTGACGGCCGTGACCCTCGTGCTCGACCAAGCCCTTGTTGGCCTTCTGCGCAGCGGCCTTCAACTGGCCCGAAATGTCGTCTTCGCCGCCAGCAAGCTTCTTCTACTGATCGCTCTCGGCCTGACACTTGGCCGCGCGAGCAGCGAACTGGGGATCTTCACCACCTGGTTTGTCGGACAGCTTGTCTCGCTGGTCGTCGTGGCCGGGCTTCTTGTTTATGCCGGCAGGCGCGTTTTCCACCGGCCGGAGATCCGCGCCTACCGCCCGGCGCTCGGACAGGTTTTCGGCCATCATACGCTCAGCATGGCTGTTCAGGCGCCGGCGCTGCTGCTGCCCTTCGTCGTCACGGTGATGCTGTCTGCTGAGATCAACGCCGCCTTCTATGCCGCCTGGACGGTGCTGAACGTCGCGCTTCTCGTCCCTGCGTCACTCGCCTCGGTGTTGTTTGCCATCGCTGTGCGGGAGCCGGAGCTATTTCCTGCGCGCCTGCGGCTGTCGCTCGGCTTGTCGATGCTGGTCTGCGCGGCGACCGCCTTGGCGTTCCTCTTCCTGTCGCGCTTCATGCTCTGGATATTCAATCCGGCCTATGCTGTGATTGCAGGAAATAGTCTCCAGTTTCTGGGCGTTGCCGCTTTCGGAATGGCGTTGAAGTATCATTATCTGGCGGTTCAACGTGTCCGACGGCGCCTGGGTTTTGCCACGCTCGTTCTGACCGGCGGTGCGGTGCTGGAGATCGCGGCCGCCGTCGGTGGTGCGCAATTCGGGATCGCAGGCACAGCCAACTTCTGGGTCATTGCTGTTTCGCTGGAAGGCCTCCTTCTGTGCCCGGCATTGTATTGGGCCGCACGGCGCACTGCGACGCCGTCCGCCACCGCGCCATCAGCGGCTGCCGGCGTCTCGACATACGGCAATGTCCTCGACAAGGCAGACCAGATCGGAATTGCGTCACGGGCTTGAAAGGGAGTTTCTTCGCATGAGGCCTATTCACCGTTTCCGGAATTTCGTTGCCGGCGCTGCGGCGCTGGCGCTTTTTGGGTCTGCTCAGGTCGGATCTGCGGACGCGCAGTCATCTGGGCAGCAATCTTTCGTCACGACGAAAGAGGGGGGCTTCCTGCTGGACGGCAAGCCATTTCGCGTGGCCGGCGTCAACAACCATTATCTCACATTTGGCTCGCCAGGCGAAGTCACCCGCGTGTTGGACGATGCCACGGCAATGGGTGCCAATGTGGTGCGCACCTTCCTGCAACCGGTTATAGGGTCGCTGGACGGCCAGGTGCCGACGATCTGGAATTCAAAAAGCACGGCCGATTCCAGCAATCTGGGAACCAAGGGCATCTATATGATGAGTTGGGATCCGATAACCAACAAGATGGTTCCCAATGACGGACCTGACGGTCTGCAAAAGGTCGATTACCTCATCGCGGAAGCGGCGAAGCGCAAGCTCAAGCTGATCCTCGCATTCGTCGATTTCTGGGCCTACACGGGCGGTGCCCAGCAGATGAACGCCTGGTACGGGAGTTCGGACAAATACACTTTTTTTGCCGCTGATCCGCGAACCCGCCGCGATTACAAGGCATGGGTTCGGCATGTTCTGTCGCGCGTCAACACGATTACTGGTGTGCGCTATTCCGATGACCCCACCATATTTGCCTGGGATCTGGCCAACGAACCTGACATCCATCCAAAACCGCTCCTTCATGACTGGGTGTCGGAAATGTCAGCCTATGTCAAATCCCTGGCACCGAAACAGCTCGTCACGACGGGCCATGGGAACATGGAACAGAAGCTGGCGGATATGAACATTCCGAGCGTCGATTTCGGCACGTGGCATGGCTACCCATCCTACGTCAAAATGAGCCATTCCGATTTCGACGCCCGCATTCGCGGATACTGCGCGATCGCACGAAATATCGGAAAACCGGTGATCCTGGAGGAATTTGGAATTCCCCGATCCGATGCCGATCAGGCAAATGCCTATGAAACTTGGCTGAACACGATCGCCACCTCGGATTGCGGAGGCTGGGTGGTCTGGCGGCTTACCAGCACGCAGGACTCGGGCCTCTATCCTGAGGACGACTACGACAAATTCGACATCCATAACGATGGAAGCCCTGCTTGGCAGGCTCTGCGCGCCGCCGCCCTCAAGCTTCAATAATCAGGGCTCGCTCGAAGGCGGAACCCGATTTCAAGAGACAATATGCGTGACACGAAGATCGGAAGCGCGCCTGGGAACCGGAACGGTTGCGCGTTCTTTCCCCTAGAACAGGATGATTTAGGCCGGGTCGGCCTAAAATCTGAATCCTGTTTCTACAGAGCATGATGTCGTCCGAATACCCGCTGACACTCTCCGCAACATCGCCGCATACTAATAGACGAGTGATAGCGATCTCGACACGCTGGGGTATTGACCTAAATGCCTCCATATTTTGTTGCGATCTAAACTGGGTCTCCAGCTTGGACAAATATTCGCGGTCTATTCCAGGATATCGGGGACAAGCCGGAGATTTTTGAAGGTCAGCATTTGTTAATATGAATAATGCGGACGGCTCGCCCGCAGAAGCGGTATCGTATAATGAAACTTCATCGGGCTACCCCGATTCGAAATAGGGATTGCGGCAGTGAACTCTTCAGGCTTTCTTCAATCAATCGTCGAAGCCGAATCCCCTGATACACGCTTGAATTTCGCCCGCGCCGCGATTTTCCAGCTTTATAGTGCTTGCCTGCCAACCGGTTCTGCGCCGGCTCAGCTTTCCGTCGAACTCTCTCTATCCGAACAAGAAGCAGTCACGCTTGTCGTCCGGCCGTTTGTCAATAGTATCGAGGCACTTGGCGGGCTTGTGAAATCCCTGTTTTCGACAAAAGCGGAGACCGTACTGCGAGCCCTGCCATGCAGGGTGGAGGATAAGCTTGGATCCGGCATTGGATTGATACTTTTCGTCGACGATGAGCCGATGATTACTATCGGACCTCTCGCGGATAATAGCGGACTGTTTCTCCGGCAAATCGAGCCCGCATCCAGGAATACGTCCGGGGTTGCCACAATCGGTACGGTGGTAGGCCAACGGCTTGCCAGTGTGGTCCCTATTCCGACTGGATCTCTCCATCTGCGTAAGCCGAAATAACGGACGTTGACCAATCAAGGTCTCAGCAGGAGACTGCCCGCCGAACGTCCGGATTCCATCTCTTCGTGCGCCTTCGCAATATCGGCCAAACGATTATTCGGCGCCGATCTGCGAAACGGGCGTGAGGCAAGGATGACCGGTGCTCGATCTCTGCCGAATCACATCATTTTTCACAAAGCCGTCGGCCGCCGGAATATGGCTGATAAGTGCAATCGGACGGCCGAAATGAGCGGTAACTGCGCGAGCAGGCGGTGATGTTACAGGACTGGGGTGCGCCTTGACCATCGACCACTGCTTCGGTCGATCGCACTCCGTTCAGAGTCGGTTCGGTCGTTGCCTCACGCATGAAGTCCCGCCAGATATGCGCCGGCAGGTCGCCGCCCGTCACCCCCTTCATCGGCGCGTCATCATCATTGCCGACCCAGACACCGACGACGAGCGCTTCCGTGAAACCGACGAACCAGGCATCACGATTGTTCTGGCTCGTGCCGGTCTTACCGGCCGCAAACGTGCCGGGATCTGCCCCACGTCCAGTGCCGCGCTCGACCACCAACTGCAGCAGGCCGAGGAGGTCGGACTGGTAGGGCGAAAGATCGACATTCGGCTTTGCTTGTGAGCCAACTCGAAACGTCTTGGGCTGCCCCGCCGCCTGGAAGTCGATGATGCCCCAGGGCCTGACAGGTGCCCTGCCGAGTTGGACGGACGCATAGGCGCTGGTGAGGTTAAGCAGATTTACTTCTGATGTGCCAAGCGCCAAAGACGGCGTGTTGGCCAGTGGCGCATCGATGCCGAGTTCACGCGCTGCGGCAATCACATTGTCCAGACCCACCTCTTCGGCAAGCGCCACTGAGGCGGCATTGAGCGATCGCGCGAACGCCTCGGCAAGGGTTACCCAGCCGCGATAATTGCCACCGGAATTTTCTGGCGACCAGCCATCGATGTCAATTGGCGTGTCCGGAACTTGGTCAGACAAGGTGAGCCCAGCCTTCAATGCTGCGTAATAGACGAATAGTTTGAAGGTGGAACCCGGCTGGCGCATCGCAGTGACGGCGCGGTTGAACTGGCTTGCCTTGTAGTCGCGCCCTCCAACCATCGCTACGACCGCGCCGTCGGGCGTCATCGCAACCAAGGCCGCCTGTGATGCTTCGACCGTCTTTCCTTCACTGTCTAGGGCTCTTTTCACGACCCTTTCGGCGATCTGCTGCAACCGCGGCACCAGCGTGGTGCGCACCGTCGTCGAACCTGGCGAGGAGCCGGCGATTTCGCTTGCTTGCGGCGAAATCCAGTCGGCAAACCAGCTTCCGGAGCGCGGCGTAGGCGTCGTTGGGTGCAGCCTGGCAAAGCTCGTCTTGGCCTCCGCCGCCTGTGGCTCGGTGATCTTGGCATTGGCTGCCATCGCGTCGAGAACCACCAAGGTGCGCTGCCGGGCGCCTTCGAAATTGTCGATCGGATTCCATTGGCTCGGCGCCCGCAGCAACCCCGCCAGCATCGCAGACTCCGGCAGGTTGAGGGCGCCGATTTCCTTGTTGAAATAGATGCGCGCTGCGGCAGGCATGCCGGTGGCGCCCGCGCCAAGATAGACGCTATTGAGATAGCGCGTCAGGATTTCCGCCTTGCCGAGCTTCCACTCCAGCCAGAAGGCGATGACGACTTCCTGTATCTTTCGTTTTATGGTTCGGTCGCTGTCGAGGTATTGCAGCTTGATGAGTTGCTGGGTGATCGTGCTGCCACCCTCCACCACCGAGCCAGCCTCCAAGTTCCGCAGAAGCGCCCTCCCGATGCCCCTGGGGTCGACGCCGAAATGATCCATGAACCGGCGATCCTCGATCGAAAGGACGGCATCGATCAGATGGGGCGGAAACTGGTCGTATCGCGCATATGGTCCTTGATAAGGTCCCTGTCTTACCAATGGCGCGCCGTCGGCAGTTTCCAGCACGACGACCGGCTTTAATGTTCCAGCCCGGATTTCGCTCCAGGGCACGTCTTTCAGTGCCCACACCAGCACGCTTCCTGCGAGGAGGCAGACAAGCAAGACCAACCCGATAGCGAATTTGCGCCAGCCCGCAATGAACGGAGCGCTTCGTCGACTTTCACGCGGCTTTGAACGCTGACCGCGCCCCACTTTAACCAAAGCACTCGTCATCCACTTGTGGGCAGCGGACGCGATTCCGGGTCGCGTCGACCTCAGTTTTGTCCTCCAAGACAAGGCGGCCGTCTTGATCTTTGCCAAAACAGAACTTGCCTGCAAATCTTGGCGCAGCGCACGCAACAGAGTCCTGGCGGCCCGTCGAGTTTGGCCGAAGGATCCGGGGGGCGGTTGCGAGTCGTCGACTCGGGTGGTTCCCGGCGAATCCGAGGCAGCCGCTTGCGCTGCTGAATCGAGTGTCTGATCGCGACCGGAGCTCGAGCCGCTAACGCTTTCACCTGAGGATTCGGGAGAATTGGGCATCGATTACCGCGAAAAAGCCAACGCACATTGACCTTTATAGCCGGGTGACGCGGAGTGTTCCACCGTAAAAGGCCGCAACGGTTCCGAGGAGTTTCCGGGCTCGATGCCCTCTGGCTGCAAGGCAACGATCTGCGCGTCGAAGGCAAGGCCGACTTGCGGCTGGGCGTCGAGCGAGTTTTCGTTGTCAATGTGCGACTTGGGAAGCTACCGACATCAATTCCTGGGAATTCGGAGCCTGAAATGTCTGGAGCCCAGCCTCCAGAACTTCAGTGAAGCTCCAGCGCACGATTCCCTCCCTGTCGATTAGGAACTGACCGACAAGCTGCCCGTGGTCTGCAGTCATCATCTGCTGATCGGCCTCCGTAATCTGATATCCTTCCTTCTCGTTGAGAAATTCGTCCATTGCCATCACGCCCATAGGCTCGGGCAACTCGCCCGGAAGATCGATCCGTATCGCCATGGCCGTGTCGAGCCCGACCTCGCGTAAGCCGAAGGCTTGGTGCGAAGCCCGTACCGGGTCGGAAGCAGCAAGAAGATCGGGTATCGGATGGTAACGGAAATAGAGCCGCGCGCGTTCGACCGGGGTGTTTACCACCGCCAGGGATTGGACGCCTTTCTCACGCAGCACCGGGTTGAGATATGCCATGGCCGCGACGTGGCGCCGGCAGAACGGACAATGCAGGCCTCGAAACAAACCGATCAACAACGGGCTGCGGCCTCGAAAATCATCAAGTGCGATTTTCCCCTCGCGAGAGATCGCATCAAAGACAACGTTCGGGACCCGGTCGCCCGGTTGTAGCGGATGGTCGACATAGAGCGTGGACATGGACAACCTCCTCGGGATCAGTCGAGAAAAGGCGCCACGTTAAGTGCTTCGAGGTCTAGATTGAGCGTTGCAAGGCCTGACCTCTCGTTTTACCGCACCGCCAGGATCCGATCTAAGAATGGTCCTACATTGGCCCGCGGGCAAGCGGAAAACAGCGAATCGTGAATGGGAAAAGTCCGTTTTCTGCAAACTCTGACTTTTTTAGCGGCCGTAGAGGCCGACACAAAAAATTGAGCTGGGGGACCAGCCAATTTTGCGTTCAAGCAGCGGGGGGCCGCGTAGCGCAAAGTCTCAGGTTCTGATCGGTTCTTTGCCGTTCGACAGGGAATCCGCCAGCCCTGCAGCCAGTGGATTCGGCTGCGATGAGGGGCCAGTCTTGCTGGCCCCTTATCCCTTGTCAGATATCGCTCGCAGCGCTCGACCAGAGGTCGGCCGCTTCGGCTGCCGTCATGCGCCGTACTTCGGCTTCGTGGCTGCGGCTGGCGAAGAGTTCGCTCGCCATGATCTGCTCGGCAAGATCGGCCGGAAGCGAGAGGATGACGCGGGCTTCCCCATTGTGCAGGCCGCCGAGTTCCGTGCGCTTGCCGGTCACCATGCCGCCGGCGACCGTGTTGTTGGTCTCCGGATCGATCAGGATGAAGGAGCCGGAAAGCCGGTTCTGCTCATAGGGGTCGAAGATCGCCGCTTCGTCGAAGACGAGCCGGACTTTGCCGATGGCGTTCATGTAGAGCCGCTGGGCGGCGTTCCAGGTGCCGGTCTTCAGCTCCAGCTGGCTGAGCGGCTGCACCTGCACGCGCTGGCGGCGGCTGCCGCTCTTCAGCCAGTAGCGCTTGCCGGGCTCGATACCCTCAGGCTGCAAGGCAACGATCTGCGCGTCAAAGGCAAGGCCGACCTGCGGCTGGGCGTCGATCGAGACGATCATGTCGCCGCGCGCCACGTCGACCTGACGGTCGAGCACCAGGGTGATCGCATCGCCGGCAACGGCGGCGTTGCGGACGAGATCGAAAGTGACGATCTTGGAAACATTGGCGACCATGCCCGACGGCAGGATCATAACGCTGTCGCCCGGCTTGACTGAACCGCCGGCAACCGTGCCCTGATAGCCGCGGAAGCTTTCGCCGGGACGCGAGACGCGCTGGACGGAAAGGCGGAAGCCGACCGTCTGCGACGAGCGCACGGTGGCAAGCTCCAGCGTTTCCACCAGCGTCGGGCCGGTATACCAGGGCATGGCGGCCTGGCCGGAATAGACGACGTTTTCGCCCTTCAGCGCCGACATCGGAATGGCGGTGATCTGCTTGACGCCGAGCGACAGGGCAAATTCCCGGAAATCATGGCTGATCTTGTCGAAGCCGGCGCGGTCGTAGCCCGTCAGGTCGATCTTGTTGATCGCGAGCACGAACTGTTTGATGCCGAGCAGCGAGGCGATCGTCGCGTGACGGCGCGTCTGCTCGAGAATGCCGAAGCGGGCATCGACGAGCAGGATGGCGAGATCGGCGGTCGAGGCGCCGGTCGCCATGTTGCGGGTATATTGCTCGTGGCCGGGCGTGTCGGCGACGATGAAGGAGCGTTTGTCGGTCGAGAAATAGCGATAGGCGACATCGATGGTGATGCCCTGTTCGCGCTCGGCCTGCAGGCCGTCAAGCAGCAGCGCGAAGTCGGGCAGGCCGAGATCGTTCTGCTTGCCGGTGGAATCGCGCTGCAGGGTGGCGGCCTGGTCTTCCTTGACCGCCTTGGTGTCCCAGAGCAGGCGGCCGATCAGGGTCGACTTGCCGTCATCGACGCTGCCGCAGGTGATGAGGCGCAGCGGCCTGGTATCGCGCAGGGCCTTGAGCGGCTCGGCGGCGGGCAGGTTGACGACGGTTGCGGCCGAGACGGCGGTTTGGGCGGCGGTCATCTCAGAAATATCCTTCACGCTTCTTCTTTTCCATGGAGCCGGACTGGTCGCGATCGATGGCGCGGCCCTGGCGTTCGGACACCGTTGCAATTTCGAGTTCGGCAATCACCTCTTCGAGGGTGGTGGCCTGTGAGCGGATGGCGCCGGTCAGCGGAAAGTCGCCGAGGGTGCGGAAGCGGATCATGCCTTCCTGGCGGACTTCGCCGGGCAGCAGTTCCAGGCGCGGATCCTCGGCCAGGATCATCATGCCGTCGCGCTCCACGAACGGCCGCTTCTTGGCGTAATAGAGCGGCACCAGCGGAATGTCTTCGGCCTGAATGTAGCGCCAGATATCGACTTCGGTCCAGTTCGACAGCGGGAAGGCGCGCACGCTCTCGCCCTTGCGGATCATGCCGTTATAGATGTTCCAGAGTTCCGGCCGCTGGTTGCGCGGATCCCAGCGATGATCGGGCGTGCGGAAGGAATAGATCCGCTCCTTGGCGCGGCTGGCTTCCTCGTCGCGCCGCGCGCCGCCGAAAGCGGCGTCGAACTGGCCGGCATCAAGCGCTTGACGCAGCCCCTCGGTTTTCATGATGTCGGTGAAGGCGGCCGATCCATGCGTGAATGGCGTGATGTTTTCGGCCTTGCCGCGCGGATTGATGTGTTCGATCAGATCGAGATCGTACTTCTTCGCGGTCTCGTCGCGGAAGGCGATCATCTCGGAAAATTTCCAGCCGGTGTTCACATGCAACAGCGGGAAGGGCACCCGGCCGGGATAGAAGGCCTTGCGCGCCAGATGCAGCAGCACCGAGGAATCCTTGCCGATCGAATAGAGCATGACGGGACGCTCGAATTCGGCCGCAACCTCGCGGAAGATGTGGATGGATTCGTTTTCCAGCGCTTTCAGATGCGGGTCGAGCGGTGCCTTGGCGCTCTGCGGATTGCTGAGTTCCGTATCCGGACGGCTATCGGGCATGTCTTACTCCAGACTGTCGATCCTTTGCGGGTGCCCGCAAAGCAATTCCTTGGTGTTGACTTTCCCAAGGCTGCGGCGGTCGCCGCGCCCTGATTGGGAAAGCCGTGAGATGATTTACTGTGCGGCGATCGCTGCGGCCTCTTCGGCGACATGCAGGCCGCATTCGCGCGTCTCGTCCTGCTCCCACCACCAGCGGCCGGCGCGTTCCGGCTCGCCGGGCTTGATCGCCCGGGTGCAGGGTTCGCAGCCGATCGAGGGATAACCGCGAGCGTGCAGAGGATTGACCGGCACGCCGTTTGCGGAAACGAAGGCCTTGATCGCCTCCAGGTCCCAATCGGCGAGCGGATTGACCTTCAGCAGATGTCGTTCGGCGTCATATTCGGCAAAGGGCGTTTCGGCGCGGTTGGCCGATTGGCCGCGGCGCAGGCCGGTGATCCAGATCGCAGCACCTTCAAGGGCACGTGCAAGCGGCTTCAGCTTGCGCACGCCGCAACAGGCATGGCGGGCCTCGACGCTCTCGTAGAAACCGTTGAGGCCGTATTGCGCCGCATAGGCGTCGATATCGGCCTTTTGGGGCTCGAAACGATGGATATGGATGTCGTACTGGCTTTCGGTCTCGTCGATCAGCGACAGCGTCTCGGCAAAGAGCCGGCCGGTCTGCAGCGTCGCGATATCGATCGGCAGGCGGTGCGTGCCGATCTCGGCGGTGATCACCTGATCCTCGATGCCGAGTGACGTCGTGAACACCACGCGGCCGCCGAGGCCGGAGACCAGCGACAGACGTCCGGCAAGGTCGAGGCCTGCCAGTCGGTCGTTCAGCGCTTCGGCCTCTGCGATGGGATTGTTAACAGTCATGGGAATCCTGTCCTTTGTTGACGGGAGTATCGCAGTTCGCGCATGGATCGGACAGAAAAAGGGATTTCGAAAGCTGCGGCCGGAGGAGCAAATATCTCTCCCAAGCTGCCGCGATGCAGAAAAGCAGCCGCCTGCGGATGAAAATCCACATCGGCAGCTCGAATGCTATAGAAATAGTAGAGTTACACGCAGCCTGTCAATCCGAAATCTGAAGTGATGCCGAAAATGGTGCAGAAGACACGGTTTTGGGATAGATTAAGAGAGCTTGGCCGAGGGCGAAAAACAAGGCCAAAACTCTTGTCTCTCAAGGCTTTCTCCGGCGCGTTCAAATTCCGTTCATGCTGGTTGTGCCATAGAGGCAAAAGTACTTCCGTAGCGGTGCGAAGATTCGTGCCGCCTGTGTGTGTCGATGGTCAAAAATGATTACGCAAAAGGCGAAATATGCGCTGCGGGCGCTCACGGTCTTGGCTGATGCCGATGCCGACGAACCGGTGATGATTTCCGATATCGCGGCGCAGCAGAAGATCCCGAAGAAGTTCCTCGAACAGATCCTGCTCGACCTGAAACATCACGGCGTCGTTGCCAGCCGTCGCGGCAAGCAGGGCGGTTATCTCCTTCTCAAGCCTGCCCAAACCATTACCTTCGGCGAGATCCTGCGCATCATCGACGGCCCGATCGCGCCGCTTCCATGCCTGTCGATCACCGCCTATAGAAGGTGCGACGATTGCGACGGCGAACAGAACTGCCAGATCCGCCATGTCTTCGCCAAGGTCGCAGACGCCACCCGCAAGGTGCTGTTCTCCACCACCATCGCCGATGCCATCGCCCCAAAGCACAGCGCCGAAGTCACTCGACTGCTGGCTTGAGCATACGCCCGCCTCTTGCTTCAAGATTTGGTGAAATCCCTTTTCTTCCAGTCGGGATGCTCCACCTGCCTGCTCATGCTGGTAGGGAGAATATCATGTTTGGAATTTCAGCACAGCGGATCGTGGCTGCGGCCATATTCTCGGCGGCCCTCGCGACAGGCGCGGCCGCTCATCACGGCTGGTCGTGGGCCGAGGCGGATCAGATCGAGCTGCGCGGCACCATCGAGAAGATCTCCATGGGCGGACCACATCCGACGCTCGACGTTGCCACCGCCGATGACGGCGTCTGGCTCGTCGAACTCGGTAATCCACGCCAGACGGAACGCTCCGGTTTCGTCGAAGGTGTGGCCAAGCCCGGCGACCAGGTGGTGGCCCTTGGAAACCGTTCGCAGGATGCAAAAGAGAAGCGGCTGAAGGCCGTGCGCCTCACCATCGGCGAGAAGCGCTACGATATCTATCCCGACCGCATCAAGACGAACTGACCTCTGGGCGAACTGACCTGTCGTGATGGACACCCTCGAATGGCTGTCGGCTACCACGCCTGCGCTCGCGCTCCGGCGCTCCGGAACGCTCTACATGTTCGTCAACGCCGCCCATATTCTGGCGATCGGCCTTTTGGTCGGCGCCATCCTGCCGCTTGATCTGAGGCTCGCCGGCTTCTTCCGCAAGGTGCCGGTTGAGATCCTCGCGCCGTTTCTGTCGCGCGCCGCCGGCGTCGGCCTGGTCGCGGCTATTGTCACCGGCTTCTGCCTGTTCAGCGTCCGGGCGATCGAATATGCCGGCAATCCCGCCTTCCTCGCCAAGCTTTGCCTGGTCGCCCTCGGCCTTCTCAACCTGTCGATCGTGCATCTCGGGCGAGGCTGGAAAACGGCGGTGTCGACGGGTATCGTCCGGCCCGGCCTGCGCTTCTCCGCCGCCCTGTCGGCCGCGATCTGGATCGCCGCCGTGATCGCCGGACGGTGGATCGGATTTCTCTGAGGCAAAGACCCGGTTGCTGGTCTTCGATCTCATCCATAGCAACTTGCTATAATCAGATAGTTGCGCTAGATTGCAGCCATAGCAAAATGCGATACACGATTCCGGATTTATGCACGTCATCACACAGAAAAAGATCTGGGAGGCGAAAGACCGATGGCCTCAAACAGCCAATGCCCTGGATACTTGGTATCGACTGATGAAGTCGTCGGAGCCGACAGACTTCGCCGACATGAAATCACTGTTTCCGGCAATAGACAAAGTCGGGCAGCACCACGTGTTCGACATAGGCGGCAACAAGCTGCGCTTGATCGCGGTGGTGCACTACAAATTTAGGAAGGTCTATATTCAGCGGATTATGGATCATGCCGAATACGACAAAGGAGCATGGAAGGATTAGGCCGATGAGCGCACTTGTAAAACTGGTAAGCGAGCACTGGACGTATGTGGCTCCTCTTCTTGCCATGCCGGCCAACGAAGCTGAGTATGATCATCTCGTGAAGCAACTTGACGAGATTCTCGCTGAAGTGGGCGACAATGAGGACCATCCTTTGGCGTTGCTTGCGTCTCGCATGGCGGACCTTGTTGAGGCCTATGACGAGCAAAACCGCCCAATGCCTCCGGTGACTGGCGCCGATGCACTCCGTTATGTCATGGAGGAGCGCAGCCTTGGCCAGTCCGAACTGCCGGAAGTGGGCGCTCAGTCCGTCGTGTCTGAGATTTTGAGCGGGAAGCGACAAATCAATGTTCGACAAGCCCGCGCGCTGAGTGAGCGATTTCTGATACCGGCATCCGTATTTCTATCGCTCTGACGATAGACATTCCCGACGACCAGCGACGACCGGTCGGTGGCAGTGCTGCCCAATAGCTCTCTACGCTTCAGCGGTCGCTGACGGCCGCGCGGGTTGACCCGCGGCTCCTGGTTCGAACGCGCCAGCGGGTGTCTGCCGAGGACATGGTCGGCCGCCTTCTCTCCGGTCATGATCGAGGGGCCGTTCAGGTTGGCGTAGGTGAGGTGCGGGAAGATCGAGCTGTCGGCGACGCGCACCCCGCCCAAAGGCTCGCGCGGCACGGCGGCTTCAACATGCTTGTTAGAATTCGTCGCCCGAATCGTCTGCCGCGTCCATCCCACGGCCGGCCCGCCTGCTTCAATTTTCCAAGGAGGTCTTTTGATGTCGGAAAGGCATCGTAGAGCGCGACGAGCTGCACTTTGATGCACTGAGCGGGTCTCTCCCCGAGCTTCAGGTCAAGGCGGTCAGCCTCTCAGCATGCGACGAGCTTCATAAGCTTCCAGGAACTCCGGAGAGGCGACGTCATCGGCGAGCGCGCGAAGCGCAGCTGCGGAAGGACCCAGCACCACCTCAACGCGCTGATTGGCATCGGCCCACAGGGCCAATGCCTCGTGCAGGCGTTGCTCGCCGGACGTCGTCAGCATTGCGTGCTTCGTCCGGCCATCATGTTCGTCAGGCATAAGCTCGATCAGTCCGTCCCGGACGAGCGGGCGAAGGGCGTGGGTCAAAGCGGAAATGCTGACGGCAAGGCGCTCGGCGAGCAATAGCAAGGTTGGCCATCCATGGCTGCCCTCATGCAACGCTGCTATCTGGGTCAGAAGCCCGACCTGGGTCGCCTTCAGGCCGGTTGGCGCCACCGCGTCATCATAGATCTGCCCCAACCGCCGTGACGCGCGCCGGAGGGCGGTGTTTGTGCACACGAGTTCGGCCAGGAGCTCCGGCGGGGTTAGCCTGCCCGCGCGCAACTCCTCCCCTGGATCGCCAATCGAAAGTTTCTTGCCCATCCAATTAAAATAGTTGAGGGCTCATCCATTGACAAGACGACATCGCGACCATACGTAAACTTGAGCACTCAACCAAATAGGATTTTGACATGTCTGCATCATCGCGCAAGCCCGTCGCCCTCGTCACCGGCGCCTCCGCTGGCATCGGCGCCATCTATGCGGCGCGCCTCGCCGAAAGGGGCTGTGATCTCATCCTCGTCGCCCGGCGGGCCGATCGTCTGAAGGCGCTCTCGGACAAGCTCGGCGCTGCCCACGGCACGAAAGTCGAGGTCGTGGAAGCCGACCTAACGAAAGACCCCGACGTCACCCGCGTCGAAAAGGTGTTGAAGGAAAATTCAGCGATCACGCTCCTGGTCAACAACGCCGGCAACTCGACCTTGGCTCCGGTCGCCAAGACCGCTGAGGAAGATGCGGCCGCGATGATCGCACTCAATGTCACTGCGCTCACGCGGCTGACGCACGCCATTCTGCCTGCATTCCTCAGCCGCAACCACGGCGCGATCATCAACGTCGCTTCGGTCTTGTCCTTTCATGCCCTGCCGATCAGCGCGATCTACAGCGGCACCAAGGGCTATGTGATGAACTTCAGCCGGGGTCTGCAGCAGGAATTGGCTGAGACCAATGTCCGCCTGCAACTCGTCATGCCGGCGGCCACGGCGACCGAACTCTGGGATTTGTCGGGCGTACCGCTGGCGTCGCTCAACCAGGCGACCGTCATGACGTCCGAAAACCTGGTCGACGCCGCCCTGGCCGGTTTCGACAAGGGCGAAGATATCACGCTGCCATCCGTTGCCGACGCCAGTCTGTGGGACAAGTTCGACCAAGCCCGATCCACACTGTTCGCCGCGACGCAGACCGGTGAACCTGCGCCCCGTTACCGCGCCGTCTAGACACCCCGAAGGATCGAGCGCACGGATTAACCCGTACGCCAGCGGCGTCGGCAGATCCGTGCGGTTGATCGAACTTCATTTTAAGGAGCTTCCGTTGCCCAGCTTGTTCGACCAATTCACGCTGAAAGGCGTCATCCTCCGAAACCGCATCGCGGTATCTCCCATGTGCCAATATTCCGCGATTGATGGCGTTCCGAACGACTGGCACGCCGCCCATCTCACAAGCTTGGCGCGCGGTGGTGCTGGCCTTGTCAACGTCGAAGCCACGGCTGTCTCTCCGGAGGGGCGGATCACGCCGGGCTGCACCGGTCTTTGGAATGATGTCCAGGCCGAGGCCTTCGGGCCGATCGTCGCCAGCATCGAAAAGGCGGGCGCGGTTGCAGGGATCCAGATCGGCCACGCCGGCCGCAAGGCCAGTGCAAACCGTCCTTGGGAAGGCGACGATCATATCGCCGATAGCGACTCGCGCGGCTGGGAAACCATCGCACCGTCCGCCATCGCGTTCGGCGGCGGCTTGGCGAAAGTGCCGTGCGCCATGACGAAGGCCGACATAGATCGCGTCCGCGGCGATTTTGTCGCTGCAGCGATCCGCGCGCGCGACATCGGATTCCGCTGGCTCGTGCTGCATTTTGCTCACGGCTATCTCGGCCAGAGCTTCTTCTCGCCGCATTCGAACCAGCGCGACGACGAATATGGCGGCAGCGCCGATAACCGTGGACGCTTTCTCCTCGAGACGCTGGCGGCGGTTCGTGAAGTCTGGCCCGAGGATCGTCCGCTGACGGCTCGCTTCGGCGTCATCGAGTTTGACGGTCGCGACCAGGAAACCCTGCGGGACGCGATCAATCTAATCGGCAAATTCAAGGAGGCCGGCCTCGACTTCATCGACGTCAGCCTCGGCTTCTCAACCCCGGCCGCCAATATTCCCTGGGGTCCAGGGTTCATCGCGCCTTACGCCGATCAAGTCCGCAAGGCCACTGGCCTCCCCGGTGCCGCAAGTTGGAACATCACTCAGCCGGAGCAAGCGGACGAACTCATCCGAAGCGGGCAGCTTGACCTGGTTATGATCGGCAAAGCGATGCTCGCCAATCCGCATTGGCCCTACGAAGCCGCGCGCAAGCTCGGTGTCGAGCGTCCGTCCTGGACATTGCCTGCCCCTTACGCACATTGGCTCGCATCCTACCGCACTGCCTGAGTGATCGGGGCTCTCGAACAGCGTTGAGGGCCCTGTCTCCTGGCATTAAAAAACGAACCCGGCCCGCTGATTCATGCTTTCGATATCGCAGACATCGCGCCTTACATCAGACGGGTCGGGCCGTGACGGCGATCATTCTGGCGAACGCCTCGGTCGCTGGCTTTCACCGCGTCCGCCGAAGCGGTCACCTGCATGGGCGGACAAGGTAACGTCGGACGGCTCGCTTCTTATCGATCGCTGACGGCCGCGCGTGGGTTGACCCATGGCTCCCGGTTCGAGCGTGCCAGCGGCTGTTTGCCGAGAATATGGTCGGCCGCCTTCTCGCCGGTCATGATCGATGGTCCGTTCAGGTTGCCATAGGTGACGTGCGGGAAGATCGAGCTGTCGGCGACGCGCAGGCCATCGATGCCGATCACCCGCGTTTGCGGATCGACCACCGCCATCGGATCGTCCTTGGCGCCCATCCGGCAGGTGCCGCAAGGGTGATAGGCGCTTTCCAGATGTTCGCGCAGGAAGGCGTCGATCTCATCGTCGCTTTGCACGCCTTCACCCGGCTGGATCTCCGGCCCGCGATAGTCGTTGAAGGCGCTCTGACCGAAGATTTCACGGGTGAGGCGCACGCAGTGGCGGAATTTCTCCCAATCCTCCGGATGGCTCATATAGTTGAAGCGCAGCACCGGATCGGCCTTGGGGTCGGCCGAGCGCAAGCTCACGCTGCCGCGCGATTTCGACAGGTTATAACCGACATGAACCTGGAAGCCGTGGCTTTTTGCCGCCGCCTTGCCGTCATAGCTGATCGCCACCGGCAGGAAATGATACTGGATGTCAGGTTGCTTCAGTCCCGGCGCCGAGCGCAGGAAAGCGCAGGCCTCGAACTGGTTGGAGGCGCCGAGCCCGCCGCGCGAGAGCAGCCATTGTGCGCCCGCCACCCCCTGCCAGAACCACGGCAGCCAAGAATAGAGCGACACCGGCTTGGTGCTGACCTGCTGAAAGTAGAATTCCATATGGTCCTGCAGGTTGGCGCCAACGCCCGGCCGGTCTGCCTTGACCGCAATGCCCATGTCCTGCAGATGTTGGCCGGGACCGACGCCCGACAGCATCAAGAGCTTCGGCGAATTGAAGGAGGAGGCCGAGACGATCACCTCGCGGTTCGCCTTCACTACCTCAATCCTGCCGTTGCGTTCGATCTCGACGCCGGTCGCCCGCCCGTCCTCGATCACGATCCTCTGCGCAAAGCCGTAGATGATCCTGACATTGTCACGCTTCAGCGCCGGTTTCAGATAGGCATTGGCGGCAGACCAGCGGCGGCCGCCGAAGATGGTCTGCTCCATCAGACCGAAGCCTTCCTGCTTGCTGCCGTTATAATCTTCCGTCGTCTCGAAGCCCGCCTGTTTGCCGGCCTCGATGAAGGCTTGGAAGAGCGGATTGGTGAAACCGCCGCGCTGGACATGGAGCGGCCCGTCGGTACCGCGCCAGCCTTCTTCGCCGCCATGCGAATGTTCCATCCGCTTGAAATACGGAAGCACGTCGGCATAGGCCCAGCCGCTGGCGCCGAGCTCTTCCCAGCGGTTGAAGTCCTCGGCATGGCCGCGCACATAGACCATGCCGTTGATCGAGGAGGAGCCGCCGATCACCTTGCCGCGCGGCGCGGTGATGCGCCGGTTGTTGAGGTTCGCCTCCGGTTCGGACAGATAACCCCAATTATAGCGCTTCATGCTCATCGGCCAGGCAAGGGCAGCCGGCATCTGGATGAACGGCCCAAAATCGCTGCCGCCCGCCTCGATGATGATGACGCTGTTCTTGCCGTCTTCCGACAAGCGGTAGGCGAGGGCGGAGCCGGCGGAGCCCGAGCCGATGATGACGAAATCTGCTTGCATAGTCTTGTTCCCCTCGAGCTGCCATCATCCGGCTGCGTCTTGTTTTCCCAGAGCCTGCCCCTCATCCGCCTGCCGGCACCTTCTCCCCGTAAACGGGGCGAAGGGACATGCCGCACCGGCTTCCCCCAACCTCGACGCTGCGTATGCCACGTCCCCGCGAGCGGGGGTCCGGAGGACGGGTCGAGACGAGTGGCTCGACCCCGTTAGGGTGAGGGGCAACCAGATATTCTTCAATAAGGCGCCACCACCGGCCCCATGCCCACGTAGACCGTCTTCAGTTCGGAATAATGCTCCAGCGCGGCCAGCGAATTCTCGCGGCCGAAGCCGGATTGTTTCGAGCCGCCGAAGGGGATTTCCACCGGGCAGAGATTATAGGTGTTGATCCACAGCGTGCCCGCTTCCAGCCGGTCGACGACACGGTGGGCGCGGGTGAGGTCGGCGGTGAAGACGCCGCCGGAAAGGCCGAATACGCTGGCATTGGCGCGGGCAATCACTTCGTCCTCGGCGTCGAAATCGAGCACTGACATGACCGGCCCGAAGATCTCCTCGCGGGCGATGGCCATGTCGTCGGTGACATCGGCAAACACCGTCGGCTGCACGTAATAGCCTTCGCCGGAGACATTGTTCGGAATGCCGCCGCCGGCAATGAGTGTCGCGCCCTCGGCCTTGCCCTTCTCGATGTAGGAGATCACCTTCTCGCGTTGCGCCCAGGAGACCATCGGCCCGACCTGCGTCGCCTCGTCCAGCGGGTCGCCGATCAACATCGCCTCGGTGCGCACCTTCAGCCGCTTGAGGAATTCGTCCTTGATCGCCTTCTGCACGAAGACACGCGTGCCGTTCGAGCAGACCTGGCCGGTCGAATAGAAATTGCCGAGCATCGCGCCCCCGACCGCCGAATCGAGATCGGCATCGTCGAAAACAATGAGCGGCGACTTGCCGCCGAGCTCCATCGTCACATGCTTGAGGTTGCCGGCGGCAGCCGCCGCCACCCTGCGCCCGGTCGGCACCGAGCCGGTCAGCGACACCTTGGCGACGTCGGGATGGTTGACGAGCAGCGGGCCGGTGTCGCGGTCGCCCTGGATCACATTGAAGAGCCCCTTCGGCAGTCCTGCCTCATGCAGGATCTCGGCGATCTTCAGCGCCCCGAGCGGCGTGTTTTCGGAGGGTTTGAACACCATGGCATTGCCGCAGACAAGCGCCGGCGCAGCTTTCCAGCACGCGATCTGCTGCGGATAGTTCCAGGCGCCGATGCCGACGCAGACGCCGAGCGGCACCCGCTTGGTATAGGCAAAATCCTGGCCGAGCGGGATCTGCGAACCGTTGAGACCGGCCGGCGCAATACCGCCGAAGAATTCGAAGGCATCGGCACCCGAGGTCGGGTCGGCGACAACAGTCTCCTGGATCGGCTTGCCGGTATCGAGCGTTTCCAGTTCGGACAGCGCCCGGTTTCTCTCGCGCATGATGTCGGCTGCCCGTTTCAGGATGCGCCCACGCGCCATCGGGCTCATCGCCGCCCATTCCGGCTGGGCGCGTTTGGCGGCGGCGATCGCCCTTTCGACGATTGCAGGCGTTGCGGCATGCAGCCGGGCGATCACCTCGCCGGTCGCGGGATAGAGGCTCTCGATGACGGTGCCGTCGGTATCCTCGACATATTCGCCGTCGATGAAGTGCGAGGCTTTCGGCTGGGCTTTCATGTCATTTGTCCTTGGGTGGTTCGATGTGGTCGTCCCTTCTCCCTCCGGGGAGAAGGGGAGGCGGTGGCCAAAAGCGCATTCAGATAGTCTTCCGTCAGCGCGATCGAGGCTTCAATGCCGATCGGCGCGGATTTCAAACTTTGCCTGATATAGAGCCCGTCGATCATCGCCGCAGCGCCTTCGGCGATGCGTTCTGCGGCGTCATCTGGCAACAGCACTTTCAGATTGGCCAGCAGATTGGAGCGCAGCCGCCGCGCATAGATCACCAGGAAGCGCCGCGTCTCTTCCGAGCGCTGCGCTTCGGCGTAAAAGGCAAGCCAGGCGGCAATCGTCTCTGGCGCGAACTGATCGGCGTGGAAGCTGACACGGATGACGGCCGAAAGTCGCGCCCGCGGCGTCCTGGCGGCCTTAAGTGCCGCCACCGTATCGCTGCGCAACTGTCGGAGAAGCGAGCGGATCGTCTCGATCAGCAATTGTTCCTTGCTGCCGAAATAATGATGCGCCAGGGCTGGCGACACGCCGGCCTGCCGGGCAATGTCGGACATGGTGACGGCAAGCGAGCCGTGATCGCCGATCACCCGCAGCGCCGCATCGACAAGCGCCTTGCGGCGTACCGGCTCCATTCCGACCTTCGGCAACAGACCACTCCTTTGAAATCAGCGACAGGTTATTTTTGATTGACTGATCAATCAATAAAAATCTTTGCCGATTTGCTCGAACGCAGATCTTTCCCTCCCGAATTGCTGCAGCATATTCGAATCTGTCAGGAGGTGCGTCATGGCCGATGTCTTCGAGGGAACGCCGACATCTTCGCTGCAGTCGAAATGGATCTGGTTTGCCGGCCTCGGCGTGCTGCTGCTCGTCTGCGGTCTGATCGCGCTCGGCAATCTGATGCTCGCCACCGTCGTCTCTGTCTATTATGTCGGCATGTTGATGCTGTTCGGCGGCGTGATCTATCTCGTCCATGCCTTCCAGGTGCGCGGCTGGGATCACGTGCTGTTCTGGATACTGAGTGGCCTGCTTTATGTGCTTGCCGGCATCTGCGCCTTCGTCAATCCGATCCTGACTTCGGCGGCGCTGACGCTGTTTCTGTCGCTGGCACTCGTCGTCGCCGGCGTCTTCCGCACCTGGGTCGGCATGCGCATGAAGCCCACCAAGGGCTGGCGCTGGATCGTCGCTAGCGGCGTCATCACCGCTCTTGCGGGTTTCGTCATCGCGCTCGGCTGGCCGGTGAATAGCTTGTGGATCCTTGGCCTGTTCCTGGCCGCCGATCTCATCGTCCAGGGCTCGACGATGATTGCCTTCGGCATTGGCATCCGCAGTTGAAACTGATGCCGCTGACCGTTCTTTTTTGACAAGACCCGTTCTTTTTTGACAAGACTAGGACAGGGGATTAGACTTAAGGGGTTACGGACCAATCCCAGCACACGGATGGTCCGATGTGCGAATGCACCAAGGCACCGGCGAAATCGCCGAGAATGCTAAAAATGGTCATGCGTCCCCCAGAGGCAGGGTTCTGCCTGATCAGAAAAGGGAGGAAGTTCATGCCGATGGTCACCGTTTCCATCTCTCCGCAACAGGCAGCGGGGATCCGCGCCGCCGTCGATAATGGCGGTTATGCCTCGAGCAGCGAGGTCGTCCGCGAGGCGCTCCGTCTTTGGGATAGCACCCGCAAGCTCAATGAGTTCCGGGACGATATTCTTGACGACGGCACTCCATCCGGCGGCAGATGCGTCGCCGACATGTTCGCCGATCACGAGGCGGAGCGCCGTCGCTCCGCCTGAACAAGCATTTGATTGCATTGGAAAAATTGAATAAACCCGGAGCGGGCATCGGTGCTCTGCGCCTTTCATAAAACTTTCATATTGGCGAAAGACTTCATTGATCCTTCTGCGGCATGTTCCTGGCGAAAAAGAACAAGTCACAGTGGAGATCAACCCCAATGAAGACCGGCCACGTGAAGACTGGGGTGTCCTTGGCTGCCACCGTCGCGCCGGATGTCCTGCGCCGCTATGCCAGCGATCAGATCGTAACCCTTGCCAAGCTTGTGGTCGAGAATGCCTTCCAGCCGATCGTCGAGGCCGGCACCGGCACGGTTTTCGGCTACGAATCCCTGATGCGCGGCCAGGATCGCATCGGCTACGAGACGCCGGTCGACATTCTCGACGAGGCGCACCAGGCCGGCCAGCTGCTGCAGCTAGAACAGATGGTCGCCAGCCGCGCCCTTGCCAAATTCGCGACGCTGTCGAATTTCTCCACCTCGACGCTGTTCCTCAATCTGGATGTCCGGCTCATTCCACATGGCGAAAGCCTGGTCGAGACCCTGCTGCAACACCTGCGCAAGGCCAATATTCCGCCATCCTCCGTCTGCTTCGAATTCTCCGAACGTTTCGATAATACCAGCGTGCCGGAATTTTCCGGCCTGGTTTCCAGGCTGCGGAAGGCCGGTTTCAAGCTGGCGATCGACGATTTCGGCGTTGGTCACGGCGAGATGAAGCTGCTCTGCGATTACGCCGTCGATTATCTCAAGATCGACCGCCATTTCGTCGCCGAGATCGATCGCAGCCCGCGCAAGCGCCATCTGTTGAAGAGCATCGTCAACATCGCCCATGTGCTCGGCACGCGCGTCATCGCCGAAGGCATCGAGACCGAGGCCGAATTCATCGCCTGCCGCGAATATGGCGTCGACCTCGTCCAGGGCTGGTTCATCTCCCGCCCGACGACGCATATATCGGAGCTGGCGCCGTCCTTTCCGCATCTGCAGGAGCTCGGCAAGAGCAAGCGGGGCAGCCAGTCGCTCGACGAAATCCTCATCCGCAAGCAGATCGAGCTGCTGCCGACGGTCTACGAGAACGACAGCATCGACAGCGTCTTCGAACTCTTCCGCCGCAATCCGCGCCAGGCCTACTTTCCCGTCCTCAACGCCAATGACGAGCCGCGCGGCATCATTCACGAGCATCATCTCAAGGAATATATCTACCAGCCCTTCGGCCGCGATCTCCTGAAGAACAAAATGTATGAGCGCAGCATCTCGCATTTCGTCGAGATGGCGCCGATCGTCGGCCTCGACAGCGACGCCGAGCATCTGATGGCGATCTTCGCCAATATGGAAGGCAGCAACTGCCTGATCCTGACCGACAATATGCGCTATGCCGGCGTCGTCTCCGCCGCCTCGCTGATCAAGGTCATCAACGAGAAACAGCTGAAGACCGCACAGGACCAGAACCCACTGACCGGCCTGCCGGGCAATCGCGCCATCCGCGATTTCATGCGTCAGTCCGGCCGCGACGGCGATGAGCTCCGCCACTTCTGCTATTGCGACTTCGACAATTTCAAGCCTTTCAACGATGCCTACGGCTTCCATCTCGGCGACCACGCGATCTCGCTGTTTGCCGCGCTGATGCGCCGCTACTTCTTCGCCGAGCGCCATTTCCTCGGCCATGTCGGCGGCGACGATTTCTTCATCGGCATCGTCGGCTGGACCAAGGAGGAACTGACGGAGATCCTCGACCGGCTGATCAGCGATTTCCACGACGACGTGCGGGATTTCTATTCCGACGAGGATCGCGCCGCCGGCCGCATCCTCGGTCACGACCGCACCGGCGCCGAAGCTTTGTTCCCGCTGATGCGTTGCTCGATCGGCGTCATCGAACTGCCGGAGGGCCTCGTCATCGACGATATCAACCGCGTCAGCGCCGAAATCGCCATCATCAAGTCGGCCGCCAAGGACAGCGAGGAAGGCCTGGTCTTCCATCTGCTGGGCGAGGCGAATTGACGCCTCTGCCACATCAAGCCTTCCCAATCCTGCGGGGCTGATTTATTTCCTGTGTCCAGCGATTAGAGCAATTCCCAGCAAAAGTGCGAAGCGGTTTTGCGTCCGGGATTGCGTCAAAGCAAAAAGGTAGAGCGGTTCTCAGCCGCTCTAGGGAGGAGCCGGTCATGCCTTTGCCTCAGGATATGCGTTTCGTCGATCTGCCGTCCTTCGGCGGACCGGAGGTGATGGCGATTGGCAGGCGTCCGCTTCCTGTGCCCGGCGACGGAGAGGTCCTGGTGCGCGCCGAGGCGATCGGCGTCAACCGCCCCGATATTGCCCAGCGCCAGGGCAGCTATCCCCCACCTAAGGATGCGAGCCCGATCCTCGGCCTGGAATTGTCGGGCGAAATCGTTGCCGTCGGCTCGGGCGTCAGCGGCCATGCCGTCGGCGACAAGGTCTGCGGCCTCGCCAATGGTGGCGCCTACGCCGAGTATTGCCTGCTGCCGGCGGGTCAGATCCTGCCCTTTCCCAAGGGCTATGACGCGGTGAAGGCGGCAGCTTTGCCTGAGACCTTCTTCACCGTCTGGGCCAATCTCTTCCAGATGGCCGGGTTGACGGAAGGCGAGACGGTGCTGATCCATGGCGGTTCCAGCGGCATCGGCACGACGGCAATCCAGCTCGCCCGCGCCTTCGGCGCCGAGGTCTACGCGACGGCGGGCTCGAAGGAGAAATGCGAGGCCTGCGAGCGGCTCGGCGCCAAGCGCGCGATCAACTACAGGACCGAGGATTTCGCCGAGGTGATCAAGGCCGAGACCGGCCAGGGCGTCGATATCATCCTCGACATGATCGGCGCATCCTATTTCGAGCGCAACATCGCCTCGCTGGCGAAGGACGGCTGCCTGTCGATCATCGCCTTCCTCGGCGGCGCCGTCGCCGACAAGGTCAATCTCTCACCGATCATGGTCAAGCGCCTGACGGTCACCGGCTCCACCATGCGCCCGCGCACGGCGGAAGAAAAACGCGCCATCCGTGACGACCTGCTCTCCGAGGTCTGGCCGCTGCTGGAAGCCGGGACAGTCGCCCCCGTCATCCACAAGGTCTTTGCCTTCGAAGATGTCGTCGAAGCCCACCAGCTGCTGGAAGAGGGCAGCCATGTCGGCAAGATCATGCTGCGCGTCGGCTAAAGCAATTCCAGCAAAAGTGTGCAACGGTTTTGCCAGGCAAAGCGAAGCGCTTTTGCCGGGAATTGCGCCAAAACAAAGAGATAGAGCGTCCTTAGCGCGTCCCGTCGGACGCGCGGCGCTCTAGCGTTAGCGAGATGCCGACCGCGAGAACACCGGGCAGCGCCATCAGCAGATAGAGCCAGTGCGCCGCCGACAGCGCGCCTGATATGCCGCCGGGATGAACGAGGCCGGCGCCATTGGCGATGACGCCGGCAAAGGCGGCCCCGAACGCCCCACCGAGCGAACTCATCGTCGGGATGGCGGCAGAAGCCTTGTCCTTCTCGTTGTCGGCGACGAGTTTCAGCACCATGGCGACGAGATGCGCCCAGCCGAGACCGATGCCGAAGCCCATCATGAACATGCCGATCGCCGCCGGCACGATGACGAGCATATGCCCCTCGGGATTGTCCCTGGCGAGGAAGACGGCGAGGCAAGCAGTCGCCGCCGCCTCGATGAGGGCGCCGATGACGATTGCCCAGTAGGCTCGGCCGCCGGTCCACGAGCCGCTGAGGAAGGCCGCGAAGGTCCAGCCGAGGGCGACGAGCGCCACGAGATAGCCCGAGACGATCGCCGGCACCCCATGCAAGGTTTGCAGGAAATAGGGAATGAAGACGTCGCTGACGAGAACGACGGTCATGGCGAGCATCGCCAGGTAGACCCGTGAAATCGGCTGGGAAAGGTTGACGGCGCCGGAGGGCAGCAGGCGGTTCGGGCTTCGGCCCTCGATGATGATCATGCTGGCGACCGCGACGACCGAAGCGGCGATCAGCGCGACCTTGGTGGCTGTCGTCTCGATCGCGCCGGCCGTGCTGACCATCAGGACGGCGGCAAGCAGCAGCCCGATCTGGGCAATCGGCGTCTTTGCCTGCTCGCGGTCGTCCTCGACCTCTGGCAACAGCCGCGGCGCCAGGAGCGCCATCAGCAGGCCGAGCGGCACGAGCACGATGAATGCGTAGCGCCAGGCGTGGCCGGATGAAAAGAAGCCGCCGAACGTCGGCCCGATGACGGTCGCCACACCCCAGATCGCCGCATAGAGCGTCGAGGCTTTTGGCCATAGCGGCTCGGGATAAACGAAGCGGATGAAGGCATAACCGAGCGCGGCAAGCGCGCCTGTTCCGAGACCCTGCACCGCACGTCCGATCAGCACCACCGGCATCGACGGCGCGGCTGCGGCAATCAGGCTGCCGACGCCGAAGACCAGCGCCGCGATCACATAGACGGATCGAAGTCCGATGCCGCGCGGCCGCATGGCGACGAAGATCGAGCCGAGTACGGCCGCGGCGACGAACAGGCTGGTGACCCAGGAAAACAGCGCGAGGCCGCCGATATCCCGCACGATCGAGGGCGCGATCGTCGCCATGATGTAAGTCTCCACCGCATAAAGCGTCACGCCGCCTGCCAGCATCAGCGTTGCCGGCAGGTGCTCGGGCGCAAAGAGGTGGAAGACGGAGCTGGGGCTGGGGATGGTTGCTGTCTGGTCGATATTCGACATGGGAGGCCTGGAGATTTTTGCTGGCGAAGGACTATTTTCCAAGTTATAAATTGGAAAATTACACGCCGTTTCGAATTAAACAAGACTTGACTTGGAAATTATGCGCCAGTCCCCAGCCAACCGGATCCTGATCCTGATAAAAACCGACGGGCCACAGCTCGCCGCCGCGATCGGCGATGCGCTCGGCATATCAGGCGAAGCCGCCCGCCAGCAGCTTTCGAAGATGGCGGAGGAGGGGCTGGTGGAACCGGTCACCCTTGCCGGCGCGGGCCGTGGCCGGCCGCGCCAGCTCTGGCACCTCACAGCCAGCGGCAACCGCCAGTTCCCGGATGGCCATGCCGAGTTGACGGCAAATCTCCTCGGCACGCTCGTCGAACAGCTCGGCCCCGCAGCCCTCGATACCGTCATCTCCGCCCGCGAGGCCGAGACGCTGCAGCGCTATCGGCAGGAACTCGGCAATGCCGACAACCTTGCCTCGCGCGTCGCGGCTCTTGCCGGCATTCGCACCCGCGAGGGCTATATGGCTGATCACTGGCAGGAGGCCGACGGCGCCTTCATGCTGGTCGAAAACCATTGCCCGATCTGCGCCGCCGCCACCGCCTGCGTCGGCTTCTGCCGCTCCGAACTCGAAACCTTCCGCGCCGTCCTCGACGCCGAGGTCGAACGCAGCGAACACATCCTCGCCGGCGCCCGCCGTTGTGCCTATCGCATCACGCCGCATTGACGCCTGTCGATCGGAGCGCCGCATTTCACGCCGGTTGCCGCGCCTGCCGCCTGCTGCTTTCGAGATAGAGCAGCACGCCGATTGATGCGAGACCCGCGGCCGCGCCGACGAAGGCAGTGCCGGAATAATCGGTGATCGCGGTGCCGAAGGCGAAGAGGCCGGCGCTGACGCCAACCCCAATGAACGTGTTCAGCGAGATCAACGAGGTTCCGAGCCCCGGCCGGTCCGCGATCAGGTCCTGCAGATAGGTGATCGGCACGCTGAGGATCGCTGCCGCCCCGCAGGCATTGAAGAGGAGGAGTGCATAGACGTGCCAGGGTGCGGAAGCAAAGCCGAGCAGCAGGAGATAGACGCAATAGATCAGCGCGCCGAAGGCGAGCACATGCACGGTTTTGAAGCGGCGCTGTGCAAAACCCCACATCATCATGAATGGCATCTCGAGCAAGGCCGTCAAGCCTGCCATGAAGCCGACATCGACCACGGTGCCGCCGGCCGAATGGGTGATGATCAGCGGCAGGAGCATGCTGTTCAACCGCTGCAGACCGAACAGCATCGCCATGACGATGACGCGCGACAGCACATGCGGCACGAAAATCCGTTTCAGCGAAGCAAAGAAGCCGACTGGGTCGGGGGCAGGGCCGCCGGCGCCATTTCCGGGTGCGAAGAAGAAATACAGGCAGAAGCAGGTGCAGCTTGCCAATGCCGCGATCCCATAGGCCGGCGTCATCGACGGCGAACTGACGAGATAGAGGCCGATCAATCCCGGCGCCAGCGCCCATGAGCCGGAAAAGAGCGCCCGCACCATTGCGGTGATCGCCGCCCCCTGGCCGCGGTCCATCTGGTTGGTCCTGGCGCGCAGGCTGGCAAACAGCAGCGAATAGGTGGAATTGCTCATCGGCACCAGCAACAGCGTGGAGAAGATGAAGACCGCGGGGCTATGAATGAGCGCGATCGATCCGAAGCCGAGCATGCCGGCGACGGAAAGCCCCAGCACCAGCGGCCGGCGCTCCTTCAGCCTGTCCGACCAGATGCCGAGTGTCAGGCTCGTCGTGACGTTGACGATCGAAGAGAAGAACACCAGTGCCGAATAGGCGCCGTTGCTCAAGCCGAGTTCGTTGATTCCGATGATCGACTGGTAGGGCGCGGTCGACGCATAGGTGAAGGCGAGCGCGACGAGGGTCACGGTTGGGATGCGGATCCTGTTGTCGCGAAGGATCAAGGAAAAGGTGGATGGCATGGGGAGTGGTTCCTGATGCCCCACTCTTAGCCGCATCGAACCCATCAGAGAAACGATAGTTTTCGATCGCCTCGGTCAATTTATGTGATCGATATTTGGACGATGTGATCGCGGTCGAGCCCGCAGCGCGGCCGAGCGCCGAACTCAGAATTTCGCGACCAAACCTGAGAGCCAGAAGTCGATTTGCCCGAAGGGAAGCACCTTTCCCAAAAATCCGACCAGAGCTGACGTGCTGACGATCAGCGCTAGCCCCAGAAGTGTTCCGAGTATTATTCCAACGCTCGCCTTTGCCGGCCGGCGTGCCAGCCAAGACGCCAGAGCCAAAGAGACAATCGTCAAAAATGCCAACAATATGGACTCGGTCATAGACAGGCCTGCTTGCAAAACAATCCCTTGGGATGTGAACCCGGCTGCACGATAGCGTCCCGATGCGTCCAAACTCAAGGCCTAGGATGGCGGAGGTTGCGGCGCGACCCGCAGGAGGCGCAATTCCGGTGACTTCGCTGTACTTGCTCCAGAGGCTCACCCCGCCCTCCGTCTTCCTCGGGCTTGACCCGAGGATCTACGCCGGCCTCCACCGGCAGCGGGTATGGATCCTCGGCTCAAGGCAGAGGAGGACGGAATATGCGGTGACGTCCAGCCACAGATAGAGCCGGTGCACTAGCAGCAGGCACCCGCGGAGCCGCCTAAACCCTGGCAAAACGTCAACCCCGTTGGCTTTCCCCGCGTGACGCGTTATGGACTGCGCTATCCCGCCAGCATCCGGATAAAAGCTCATGACCAATCCCGTCACCGTCGAAGTCACCCGCGGCCTGCTCGTCGAAAGTCGCCATCGCGGCGCGGTGGCTGTGGTCGATGGCGATGGCAAGCTTGTCTTCTCGCTGGGCGACATCGAGGCCGCGGTCTTCCCGCGCTCGTCCTGCAAGGCGATGCAGGCGCTGCCGCTGGTCGAGAGTGGTGCTGCAGATGCCTATGGCTTCGGCGACAAGGAATTGGCGCTTGCCTGCGCTTCGCATAATGGCGAGGAGGAGCATGTGGCGCTTGCCGCTTCCATGTTGTCGCGCGCCGGTCGCGATGCGCAAGCGCTGGAATGCGGCGCCCACTGGTCGATGAGCCAGAAGATTCTGATCCAGCAGGCCCGCACGCTCGAAGCGCCGACCGCGCTGCACAACAATTGCTCGGGAAAACATGCCGGCTTCATCTGCGCCTGCTGCCATCAGGACGTCGATCCGACGGGCTATGTCGGCACCCATCACCCGCTGCAGATCGAGATCCGTGCGGCGATGGAAAGCCTCACGGGAGCCGTGATTGGCGCCGATAGCTGCGGCACCGATGGCTGCTCCATTCCGACCTATGCCGTGCCGCTCAGGAGCCTTGCCCACGGTTTCGCCAAGATGGCGACCGGTACCGGCCTCGAACCCCTGCGCGCCAAGGCATCCCGCCGGCTGATCGAGGCCTGCATGGCCGAGCCTTTCTATGTCGCCGGTTCCGGCCGCGCCTGCACCAAGCTGATGCAGATCGCCCCAGGCCGCATCTTCGTCAAGACAGGCGCCGAGGGCGTCTTCTGCGCCGCGATCCCGGAAAAGGGCATCGCCATCGCACTCAAATGCGAGGATGGCATGACCCGCGCCGCCGAAGCCATGGTGGCGGCGACACTCGCCCGGTTCTTCGAGACGGAAGATGAGGTGCATGCGGCGCTGATGGCCTATGCCGCAACGCCGATGCGCAACTGGAACGGCATCCATGTCGGCGATGTCAGGGTCACCTCCGCCTTGGCCGGGTGAATGCGAGTTTGCATACATAAGTTATTATAAAAATAAGAATTGACTAATATAAAAGGGTACGTCCTGCGATCGCGGATGCACCCTTTCGCGGCGACGTGAGCACAGTCCTGGGAGCCGTGAGGGCAGGGCATGTTTGCAGGCCGCTATCTCTGGTGGATGCTGATGGGGATCGGCATCTTCATGTTCGCCGCGCTGAGCCTCGATTATATCACCTGGCTCACGATCCAGCTGTCCGGCTGCGGCGATATGTCCGGCGCCTGCGAGCCGGTTCTCCGGCTGATATCGGGCATGTTGAAACCCGCCTGCATCTGGGCTGCGATCGGCATGCTCTTCATGGCGACGCTGCTCCGTCTTCACACTCTCTCGCTCATCTGGTTCTGGGGGCCGATCGTCGCCATCTGGTTCGTCGCTTCCACGCCGATCCTGCTTTTCCTGGCGCCGGATGCAGTGGCTCTGACGCAGCCCGCCACCCTGGCGGCGCTGCCCGTCGCCTTCCTGTTTCTGGCGGCCCTCGTCGCCTATCTCGTGATTGCCGTCGAGGATGGCGACAGGCTGCCGCTTGCAGCCTCCGTGCCCTTGCACCTCACACTCCGCCTGACGGCGGTCTACGGCGCTCTTGCCGGTGCGGCCTTTATGCCGGAACTGTCGCGGATCGCCCGGACCCTGCTCGACATGCCGGCACTTTCCGTCGTCATCGCGCTGGCGCAACCCTATCTGCAGACGGTGCTCACCCTTGGAACCGGCAGCATGGCGCCGGCCTATGCCGTGCTGGCGGCCTTCATCGCGGCCCTTGCCGCAAGTCTCCTGCCACATGCTGCAGCACCACAGCCCTCTCGCAGCACCATCATGCTGCGGCGATTGCGCCGTTGAGGTCGCGATAGGGTTTCAGCCGTTCGGCCGTCATCTCCATGGGCACGATCAGCCCCGCCACCTCGGAAATGCCAAGCACCGGGCAGGGCGAGACGAGGTCGAACTTCTCCTCGGTCAGCAGCACATGCGTTTCAGCCGAGCAGCGGGCGATATGCCGTTTGATCGCCGCTTCCTCGAAATCGCCGGTTGAAAGCCCGTGCACGGGATGCGCTGCGGTGACGCCGAGGAAGAAGAGATCGGGGCGCAGCAGCGAGATCGCCGCCATGGCCGCTGCCCCCGTTGCCACCATCGAATGTTTGTAGAGCCGCCCGCCGGTGAGGATCACCTCGGCTGTCGGGTGGTGTTCGAGTTCAGCGGCGATGGTCGGGCTGTGGGTTGCAACCGTCAGCGGCATGTCGCGCGGCAAGTGCCTGGCGACCTCCGCCGTCGTCGTGCCGCCGTCGAGGAAGATCATCTGTCCGGGCTTCACCATCGCCGCCGCCGCCGCGCCAAGCCGCACCTTGATCTGCGACGAGACGCCGCGCCGCGCGGTGAAATCGGGCAGCTCTGGCGCCAGCGGCATCGCACCGCCATGCACCCGTTTCAACAATCCCTCCGCCGCCATTTCCCTTAAGTCCCGCCGGATCGTGTCTTCTGAAAGTGCGAAATCCTCAGCCACGCGCTTGGCGACCACCTGGCCGTCACGGCGCAGGATGTCGAGAATGAGGGATTTGCGTTGGGTTGTCAGCATGATCTTTCTGCACGAAATTAAACATAATAGCCCGATATTGCACGAAATGACTCGACATTCAAGAAATATCGTGCATTTTCACGAAATCCCGTGCATGAGGCCGGGAGTGCTCACGCATAAGCGGAGCGAAGGAGTGGATCATGTTGATTTTGATTGCCGGGCCTTATCGGTCCGGAACGGGTGATGACCCGGAAAAGATGGCCGCCAACCTGAAGCGGCTGGAAGCGCCTTCGCACGCGCTGTTTGAAGCCGGCCATGTGCCGATGATCGGCGAATGGGTGGCCCTGCCGATCTGGCACGCCGCCGGCGGCCGGTCGGTCGGCGACACACTCTACGAAGAGATCTTCCACCCGGTCGCCGGCCGGCTGCTGCAGCTCTGCGAGGGCGTGCTGCGCCTGCCCGGCGATTCCAAGGGAGCGGACAACGACGTGCGCATCGCTAGGGAACGCGGCATCCCGGTCTGGCACCGGTTGGAAGACGTGCCGGGCTGCGGGTGATCGGATTGCTTGCCCGCGCTTTGCCCTTCGCTTACGCTCAGCGCATTCGCGGCTTTGCCGCTCACCCCCTCAACCGACCCTTCGGGCCACCTTCTCCCCGCTGGGGAGAAGAGGGAGCAAGCCGATTGCCCTCGTTTCAACAGACGCTTGGAAGTGAGGCGCTGCCACGAATCTCTTCTCCCCAGCGGGGAGAAGGTGCCGGCAGGCGGTTGAGGGGGCTGCACGGCACACCATTCATTGCCCTTCGCTCGCGCTCAACGCACCTCACTTGTCCCGATGGACGTCAAAACCCAATCTCACCAGTTCCGACGCGCGCACCGCTGCGCTATAACCCTTGCCGAAAGGGAGTCGAAACCAATGCTGACACTCTACTACGCGCCGGGAAGCTGCGCGCTCGCAAGCCTTATTGCCCTGGAAGAATCCGGCCTGGCCTTCGATGTCAGGAAGATTAGTCTCCGCGACGGCGAGCAGCGCTCGCCGGATTATCTGCAGATCAACCCGAAAGGCCGTGTGCCGGCACTTGTCACCGAGCGCGGCGTGCTGACGGAAACGCCGGCGATCCTGACTTATATCGCCCAGAGCGCGCCGGCCGCCAAGCTGGCGCCGCTTGACGATGCCTTCGAATTTGCCAGGCTCCAGTCCTTCAACAGCTATATCTGCTCGACCGTGCATGTGAACCATGCCCACCGCCCGCGCGGCTCGCGCTGGGCCGACGAGCCGGCGGCAATCGAGGCGATGAAGGCCAAGGTGCCGCAGAATATGGCCGATTGTTTCACGCTGATCGAGCAGACGATGTTCGAAGGCCCATGGGTGATGGGCGAGGCCTATTCGCTCGCCGATCCCTACCTCTTCGTCATGACCGACTGGCTGCCGTCCGACGGCGTCGATCCCACCCGCTTCGAAAAGGCGAGCGACCACCACGCCCGCATGCTGCAGCGCCCCGCCGTCCAGCGGGCGCTGGCCTATGATCGGGCCTGATCCTTAAATCCGGCGACAAGCTTCTTCGGCGCCCGGAACAGCCAGGCGCCGATCAGCCGCAGCCGCAATTCCTCGTCGCCGATCACGGCGGCGCGCACAGGCAAATGCGGCCAGCCGACATAATGATCGGTTTGAAAATAGACGTCAGGCGCCATCTCCAGCAGGTGATCCTTGTCGTCGAGCGAAATCGAGATCACGATCGTCTCGGCATTCTTCACCGCAACGAAGCTCTTGCCGCCGACCTTCAGCGCCGGATTGCCATAGGAGGTACTCTCCTCGACATCAGGCAGCCCGGCTTCCGCCGCCAGCCGCTTCAGGCGTTCGAAGATCGCATCGACATCGCCGGCCATGGTTCCGCCCTTTCTGCCAGGGCGAACCTACCATATTTTCACGCGCATTTCGCCAGCGGCGGCTTGGCCTCTGCCTGGAAACCGGCCTGCATCCCGAGCGGCAGATCGGCGATTTCGCGCATCGACATGCGCTCGACCTCGGGATGCCGCAACGGATCGTCCTTCCAGGCGGCATCGGCAATTTCCGCATTGCCCAGATGAAGGACGGGCCTCAAGAAAAACTTCAGCAACGACATGGCATACCTCGCTTTCTTAAGTGGCGCGGACGTGATCGCGCAGCGGTTTTTCGCCTCTGCCATCCCATCCGTCCGCGCAATTACGTTCGAATGGATTGCCTATGCTTGCAATGTCGGCCTCAACAGGCAGATTTTCAATTGAGAATAACGCTGAGGCGCTATAGAAAAACTACATGAAGAACTTGAACATGGTCCATCTCAACGGCCTGCGGGCGCTGGAAGCCGTCGGCCGTCTCGGCTCATTGCAGGCCGCTGCCGATGAACTCGGCGTCTCGGTCGGCGCCGTCAGTCAGCAGGTGATCAAGGCCGAAGCCCAACTCGGTCAGGTGATCTTCGAGCGCACCGCCAGAGGCATGGTCGCCACCGAAGCCGGCCGGCCGGTGCTTCTGGCGCTGGACGAGGGTTTTGCCCGTCTTTCGGCGGCGGTGTCGATCGCCAGCCGCAAGGACGATACGATTCTGACGATCTCGGTGGCGCCGGTTTTCGCCGCCCGCTGGCTCGTCTGCCGGCTCGATCGCTTCGCCGAGCGGCATCCCGACATCAAGCTCCGGCTGGATGCGACGACCAATCTCGTCAATCCGGCGCTTTGCGACGTCGATATTGGCATCCGCGTCGGCAACGGCAAGTGGCCTGACGTGAAGGCCGAACTGTTATTGGCACAGGAGGTCTTTCCCGTCTGCTCCCCCGAGATGGCGGCGAATTTGAAGGAACCCGCCGATATCCTCGCACTGCCTGCCATCATCGATGGCCGCGCCATGTTTACCTGGGAGGTCTGGATGCGCGAGGCCGGACTATCCGGCGCCACCCTTTCGACCCGCCACGTCTTCAACGATGCCTCGCTCTGCCTCGATGCGGCGATCGCCGGTCAGGGCGTCATGCTGGCCTGGCAGACCCTTGCCGGCTTCGCGCTCGTCGAGGGCCGGCTCGTCGCCCCCTTCGGCATTCGCGCCCGCACCGGCTTCGGTCACTACTTCGTCACCGCCGAAGGCACACGCGAGCCGAAGAAGGTCAAGGATTTCAAGGCCTGGATCCGCGAGGAAATGGCCGGCACGTTGGCGCTTTTCAAGTAGTTTTCAAACCTCGACCGGCTCCTTGGCCCGGGTCGCCTGCATCGCCTTATAGGCCGGGCGGGACTGGCAGCGCTCGATCCAGGCTTTGATATGGGGATGTGCTTCAAAAAGCGCCTCTTCACTCTGGGCGTAGCGCAGCACCTCGGCGATGTTGACATCGGCGACGGTGAAGCGGTCGCCGACGATCCATTGCCGGCCGTGAAGATGGCTTTCGAGAGCCGCCAGCGGCCTGCGCAGCAGGCGACAGGCGACGGCGATTATCTGCTTGCCGTCTTCACTGTTTTCGAGCCCGTCATCGTAAGTGAGCACGATCTTCACCGTCTGCGGTTCGACCTGCGACGCCGCCCAGACCGTCCACATTGTCAGCAATCCGTCTTCTTCGACGGTTTGCCCGCCAAGCGGTCCGCCATATTTGCGCGCGAGGTAGAGGTTGATGGCGAGCGACTCGTGCATGACGAACTCGCCGTCCCTGATGCTGGGAATCTGCGCCATCGGATTGACGGCAGCGAAGTCAGGCGAGTGCGTGTTAAGCGCCGCCTCCGGCGCCAGCGGATCTGCGAGCCGCCTTGCCTGCAGCACTGGCACCGACCGGAATTCGAGCCCAAGCTCCTCGGCCATCCAGTAGACACGCGATGCGCGCGAGCGATAGACCCCGTAGACTGTCAGCATGATGAATATCCCCCTCGATATTTGTCCAGGAGAGCGTAAATGCTGGATCGGGTTGCGAAAAGTCCCTGCCGCTAATGGGATGATGAAAGCTTTTGATGCGAGAGCTCGGACCGACCGCGGCTCAGTTCAGATGCACTTCCCCCGCCCGCAAAGATCAAAGCACAATTCCTGCAGTTTCGTAGGAACAATGGCAACGCCAGCGGGTTCGACTCGGAGATTGGAACCCCCAAGGTGTCCACAGCGATCAACCGCACCCCAAAACATACACCTGCAACGAAAGGAGAATGTCATGACGGGGAAGAAGACGCATGAACAGCAGCTTCGCATCATCGAAAAACGCGAGAAAACCGCCAATGCCGACGAGGCCTTCGACGCAGCGGCGGATCTGCACCGCAATGAACAGGCGAAAGAAGCTTATCGAAAAGGAAGCGATCTGAAGACCGGCACCGATTCCGGAAACGAGGATCGGAGCATTGTGCGCGGCCGCAATCAGGAAAGCGGGCATAAAAAGGGAAGCGGTCGCCCCTGAGAGGGAAGGAGAACGTCATGGCTTTGACATTGATCAGCAAAGCTTTTGCCCAAGACCAGCCGATCCCTGCGAAATATGCGCGAACGGGCGAGAACCTCTTCCCGCCGCTGGCCTGGAGCGGCGCTCCTGACAAAACCAGGAGCTTCGCTCTGGTGGTCGAGGATCCGGACGCCCCTCATGGCACGTTCCGCCATTGCGGGATCGCCAACATCCCGGCTGAGTGGACTGCTCTTGACGAAAGTGCCGATACGGCGCCGGAGCACGCGCCGCGATTCTATCAGAATGATTTCGGCCACGCCCGTTATGACGGCCCGCAACCGCCGCCCGGCGATCCCCCGCATCGCTATATCTTCCGCCTCGCTGCTCTCGACGTGCCGACACTTTCGATTCCCGATGCCGCCGGCATAGGCGTGATGTGGGCAGAGGCAAAGAAACACACATTGGAGGAAGCGACCGTCACCGGCACCTATCAGGCGCGATAACCGATGGAAATTGACCGTGGATGACGACGTGCTCCTCAGGAGACGCGGTTCCGCTCGACGGTGAGTTGCGCATAGGGCGTGCCGCCGCCCGCCATCTCGCCGGAGACCTTCTTATCCCATTGGAATCCTAAAACCGCCCCTTCGGCGGTCTCCTGGAAGATGTTGTCGGTGATGACGGCGGTCCCGGCGCCATCGGCGACCGAAACCGCGCATCCCACAGGCGCCTTGCGCACCACATTGCCTGTCACAACGACGTTGCGCAGATAAGGACCCCAGCCGATCTGCAGCCCCCAGCGCGGCGCGCCCTCGATCACATTGCCTGAAATCAGCGTATCGGCCTCCGCCGCGATGCCGATGCCGAAGCCGACCTCGTGCTGATAGGGGCCTTTTAGCGTCAGGTTGCGCACGACATTGCCGGTGACGCTTGCCAGCCTGCCGCCCTCGTCGAAATTGGCGATCGAGATGCCGTTTGCCGCCCCGTCGATCATGTTGGCGGAAACGACGGCGCCCTCGAAGGCGAATTCGACGTAGATCGCCGTCTCGCCGGAACGCCGGCACTGATTGCTGCTGATCTGGATGTTCGAGGCCGAATTGGCGCGGATCGCTGTAAAGGCGCAATCGGAGATCTGGTTGTTCACCACCATCACGCCGTCGGCGCGGAAGATGTTGATGCCGTTGCCGTTTTGCCCGGTGCCGCCGTCATTGGCGCGGATGTTGGAGATGCGGTTGCCGGAGACGACAGTGCCGTCCTCCGCCTTCTTCCAGCGGTGCACCAGGATACCGCCATTGCCGCAATCCGAGACCGTGTTGCCGGTGACCGAGAGGTTGGTGGAATCCACCGCGTAAAGCCCGGATTGGGCAGCTCCCGAGATGCGGCTGCGCTCGATCCGCCCGCCGCAGCGCTCCAGTTGCAGCCCGTGCTTGCGGCTGCCGCCGATCTCGCAATTGTCGATCAGCACCTCGTCGACGCCGGTAAATTGCAAAAGTCCGCCGGCATAGTCGCCGAGCCAGCGGTTGCCGCCGTCGATGACGAGATTGGAAAGCTCGATCCGCCGCACCTTCTCGGCCGCAAACAGGTGGCCTTCGCCGGTATAGACGATCCGCGAGGCGCCGGGCACACCAGTGATGCGCGTATTGTCCGGCAAAGTGAGATCGGAGACCCGGTAGGTGCCGGGTGGCAGGAAGACCGGCACGTTCTCGCGCGCCGCCTGTTCTATCATCTGCTGCAGGTTGCGGGTCTTGCGGTTGCCGCTTTCGGGAATGGCGCGATATTCCACCGCGTCGATCGCCCCGCGCAGATCGGGCTGAGCGGCTGCCGTCAGCGGCGAGGCAAGGGCGCGCGATGCCCCTCCCGCAACGGCCGAGGCAGCGAGGAATAGAAGCATATCGCGGCGTGAGGGCATCCGGGGATCACTTGTCATAACGCGCCCGTAGCAGGAAACGTGCCAATCATAACGCGCCCGTAGCAGGAAACGTGCCAAGCGCGCAGTATTCTTTTGGCACAAGCTTGGCAACGGCGGGCGAAATTGCCGTTATGGCCGAGGCCGACGGCAGGATATCGCCGCTTATATTGTCGTCTTGTTCACCCTTTCATTTAAGCAAGCCGAAGGAAATGAGGACTACTTTTAAGGGAATTTCTTTGATGACGGGTGCGGGATACGGCCTTCGGCCGGCGGGGAGAATGGCGGCATGTACGAACCGAGTGCCAGGCGATGGGAATCAGCCGATGCCCTGACGGCCGAAACGCGGCGTATCGTCGCCGCGACGGAGGCAATGATGGCATCGACCGCCCACCACCTTTCCGAGGGCATCGAGAATCTGCGCCTCAAGGAAATCGTCCACGAACTTCCGGATTTTCTCTACGTCAAGGATCGTGACAGCCGCTTCGTCTTCGCCAATGCCGTCACCGCCAGCAGCCTTGGTCTGGAGCGCGCTGCGCTGATCACCGGCAAGCGCGATTTCGACCTGTTCGATTTCGAGACGGCGCTCCACCATTTCGATATCGAACAGCAGATCATGACGACGGGTGAAGCCCGCATCGACATGGAGGAATCCTACGTCCTTCCCGGCAGCAGAAGACCGATATGCCGGCTGACCTCGAAGATACCGCTGCGCAACGATCGCGGCGAGATCGTCGGCCTGATCGGCGTTTCCCGTGATATCACCGAACGCAAGCGCCAGGAGGATCTGCATCGCGGCCAGGCGAGCCTGCTCGAAATGATTGCCCGCAACGAGCCGTTGCCGATGATCCTCGAGGCGCTCGTGCTGATGATCGAGGAGCAACTGACAGGGATCGACGGATCGGTGCTGCTGCTCGACAGCGAGGGCACCAGGCTCTATCACGGCGCGTCTCCCAATCTGCCCGGCGGCTACAGCCGCCTCATCGATGGTGTCACGATCGGTCCCAAGGTCGGCTCCTGCGGCACCGCCGCGTGGCGCGGTCAGACCGTGATCGTCGAGGATGTGATGAGCGATCCGCTCTGGGAGGATTTTCGCGCGTTGATCGCCCCGTTCGGGTTCCGCTCCTGCTGGTCGACGCCGATCGCCACCTCGCAGAACAATGTGCTGGGCACGTTCGCGCTCTACTCCAGGGAAGTCCGCCGTCCCACCGAGCACGAGATGACGCTGGTGGCGCTCGCCACCCATATCGCCGGCATCGCCATCGAGCGCAAACGTGTCGACGACCGCATTCATTTCATGGCCCATCATGATGATCTGACGGGCCTGCCGAACCGCGCCTTCCTGAAGGAGCGGCTGGCGAGTATCCTCGACCAGGCCCGGCGCAACAATCGCAAGGTGACCGTCGCCTATATCGATCTCGACAATTTCAAGAACATCAATGACGGCCGCGGCCACGCCGCCGGCGACGAGGTGCTGAAGGAGATTGCCGCCCGCATGGCCAATAGCGTCAGGGCGTCGGATATGGTGGTGCGTCTCGGCGGCGACGAATTCCTCGTGGTGCTCGTCCACCAGTCGAGCCACGATGCCGGCATCACCCGCCGCCTTCGCGAGCTGCAGAAGGCGATCAACCGGCCGATCCGCGGCGCCGACGGCGAGATCACCGTCACCTCGAGCATCGGCGTTGCCGCCTTCCCCTTCGATGGCGCAACCTCGGAAGAGCTTCTCGCCAATGCCGACCGCGCCATGTACCGCGCCAAGGAACTCGGCCGCAACACATTGCAACATCACGAGGGCGGCAGCACGCCCGTCGGAATGCCGCTTGGCGAGCACGAGGAATTGCACCAGGCGATCACCGGCGACCAGCTGTTCCTGCAATACCAGCCGCAGGTCGATGTCGCCACCGGCCGCATCACCGGGCTCGAGGCGCTGGTGCGCTGGAACCATCCGGCAAAGGGCAGGGTGCCGCCGGTCAATTTCATTCCGCTCGCCGAAGAGACCGGCCTGATCGTCCCCCTCGGTCTCTGGGTGCTGAACGAGGCTTGCCGCCAGGCGCGTCTTTGGCAAGACATGGGCCTGCCGCCGCTGACGATCGCCGTCAACGTATCGGCCAAGCAGTTCGCCGATCCGGATTTCGCAACCCATGTCGCCGAGGCGCTGGAGCGCCACCGCCTGCAGTCCCGCTGGCTGGAGCTTGAAGTCACCGAAAGCGTGGTGATGCAGAATGCCGAACGGGCGCTTGCCATGATGGAAACGCTGCGGGGGCTTGGCGTGCGCCTGTCGATCGACGATTTCGGCTCCGGCTATTCCAGCCTTGCGGCGCTGAAGACCTTCCCCTTTGACCGCCTGAAAATGGACCGCTCGCTGGTCGAGGCCCTGCCGGGCGACAAGACCGCCGTCGCCATCGCCTCGGCGGTCATTTCGCTGGCGCAGACGCTGAAGCTCTCGGTTCTCGCCGAAGGCGTCGAAACCGACGCTCAGATGGATTTCCTGCGCCAGGCGCACTGCGAGGAGGCGCAAGGCTTCCGCTTCTCCAAACCGGTCTCCCCGGAGGAGATCCCGGCATTGCTGCGGGCACGCAGTCTCTGAGCCTTATTTCATCAGCCTGCCGATCGCCTCGATCTCTAAACACGAATGATATTGAGCCGCAGAGCGCTCACGACGGCCTGCGTTCTTGTCGTACATCCGAGCTTCCTGATCGCGTTGCCGATGTGATTGTTGACCGCATTTTCTGTGAGATCGAGAAGCTTGGCAATTTCATTGCCCTTCCTGCCGCCGGCGGTCAGCCTCAGGCAGTCCAGTTCGCTCGGCGTAAACTCGATGGGCTTGTGTTTCTCGTTCAATGTCAGCTGCGAGATCCGGTCATAGATCAGTGTGGCGATGAACAGCAGCTTCGCCATTTCGATCATGCTGAAATTCCGAGATCCCGAAATCGACATGGCGCCGCGTCCACCCGCGGCATCGTGAACAGGAAAATAGGCCCCTTTTTCCATGCCGTATCGGTTGAACAGCTCGATGACCGTGGACTTCTTGCCTCCTCCACGATTGGTATTGATCGCTTCGACATCGTAGTTGAAGGGGCTGGTCGATCTCAGCATCCGGCGGATGACCGGACTGTCGACCATCAGGTTATGCGCATCATAATAATCGATCATCTCCGCCGGCCAGTTGGTGATGATCTTTGTTGCGCCTATTTCAACGAAGTCGACCGTGGGTAGCGTCATGATCAGGAAGGCAGTCATTCCCAGATCCTGAGTGAGGCCCTTCATATATTTGAAAACTTCGTAATGCGTGTTGAAGCCTGCGGCGACTTCCTCAATTCGATTGAACTCGGCCTCGAGTATCATGACTTTCTCCGATCGCCGGTCGTATCCGGCGCTTGGCGGCTGATGTGTCCACCTTATCCGCTCGTATCGGAGGTTGATTCTACACGCTCGAAGGACGGTGAAATATGCTCTTGCAGGGGAAAGACAGAAGGCCTCCGGCTGCCGGGAACACGAATATAAAGGGCAGTCTGTGCTTAACAAAGAGTAAACGTGGCTACGAATTTCCGGAGCAGGCCGAGATAAAAAAGCGCTATGTTCGCGCGCGAAATTCTCGCCGGAAGATCCTCTGCCAAAGCGACCCTTCTGGCATCTCCCATACAAATAGCTGATTCTACTTTGTTATTTTCTCGCGCGGCCGCGGTATGCAGGGGCCAGTTCTGCGATGGCCCGGTTAATGGATGCTTAAAGAATTTATCGGATTTTATTTTCAGGTTGCTCGTCCAGCGCAAGCCCGCGATGGGTCGCGGCAGTCACGCTCAGAGTTGAGTTAGGGGGAAAGCATGACGAAGATAGGATTCGGCTTCGGTTTGGATGCTAAGGCTGTACTGGCCGCGATGAGCAGGTCGCAGGCCATCATCGAATTTGACCTTACCGGCAAGATTCTAACGGCCAATGCCAATTTCTGCGCTGCGCTCGGTTACCAACTGTCCGAGATTGTCGGCCAGCACCACCGGATGTTCGTCGAGCCGGCAGAAGCCTCGTCGGCCGATTATCGCGAGTTCTGGGCAAAGCTCAGCCGGGGCGAGTTCGATCGGCGGCAATACAAGCGCATCGGCAAGGGCGGCAAGGAAATCTGGATCGAAGCCTCCTATAATCCCGTCTTCAGTGGCGGAAAACCGTATAAGGTCGTGAAGTTCGCCACCGATATCACGAAGCAGAAGCTGCAAAGCGCCGAGGATGCCGGCAAAATAAGCGCGCTTTCGCGGGCCCAGGCGGTAATCGAATTCACACCGAAAGGCGAGATTCTGACGGCGAACGAGAATTTCCTGTCGGCGCTCGGCTACCAGCTTGCCGAGATCCAGGGGCGCCACCATTCGATGTTTTGCGAGAGCGCTTACGCAAACAGCGACGATTATCAGCGGTTCTGGGAGCGTCTGTCAGGTGGCGAATTCGTGGCTGACGAGTTTATGCGCATCGGCAAGGGCGGGAAAAAGATCTATATCCAGGCCTCCTACAATCCGATCTTCGACATGAACGGCAAGGTCTTCAAGGTCGTTAAATTCGCGACTGACGTCACTGCCCGCGTCAGCAATGTCGATCAGCTCGCGGCATCCCTGACGTCCCTGTCCGCAGGGGATTTGACCCAGGAAGTCGCGACACCGTTCATTCCGACACTGGAAAAACTCCGGATCGACTTCAACGCGGCGGTGAGCAAGCTGCGCACTGCGATGCAGGTCGTGGCCCAGAACGCAACGGGCATTGCCGCCGGGGCCCAGCAGGTTCGATCCGCCTCGGACGATTTGTCGAAGCGCACGGAACAGCAGGCAGCCTCCGTCGAGGAAACAGCAGCCGCCCTTGAACAGATCACCACAACGGTCTCCGATTCCAGCAACCGCGCCCAGGAGGCCGGCCAACTGGTGCGCAGCACCCGCGAGAATGCCGAGCGCTCCGGCGCGGTGGTCCGCAACGCCGTCGATGCCATGGGAAAGATCGAGACATCGTCCGCGGAGATCGGCAATATTATCGGCGTGATCGACGAAATCGCGTTTCAGACCAATCTGTTGGCGCTGAACGCGGGCGTCGAGGCGGCACGCGCGGGCGATGCCGGCAAGGGTTTTGCGGTGGTCGCGCAAGAAGTTCGCGAGCTTGCCCAGAGATCGGCCAAAGCGGCAAAGGAGATCAAGGAGCTCATCAGCGCCTCCAACGAGCATGTGAAGAGCGGGGTGACCCTGGTCGGCGAAACCGGCAAGGCCCTGGAAGAGATCGTCGCCCAGGTTCAGCAAGTCAACGGCAATGTTCTGGCGATCGTCGAAAGTTCCAAGGAGCAGGCGACGGGATTGAAGGAAATCAACACGGCCGTAAACACCATGGACCAAGGTACGCAGCAGAATGCCGCCATGGTGGAGGAATCGACGGCCGCGGCCCATGGCCTTGCCAAAGAAGCTGATGCGCTTTTCCAGCTGCTGGGTCAGTTCAACATCGGCTGCACGGCGCAACGTCAATATCGCCCGACCGCGGTAACTGCGGCCTCCAAGCCTGTGACGTCGCCGGCCCGGGCAAGGACGGCCAAGGTGGCTGCCGCCTTTTACGGGAATGCCGCGGTTGCAGGAGGCGAGTGGGAAGAGTTCTGATCGCGCATGAGGCGGCTGGCGGTCTCGGACCCCGAGATCGGCAGTGCGCCAGCATGCCGATTTCATCAAGAAATTTACAGCAAGTTATCGTGCGTATGAGGGGGAAGATATTGTGCCCTGGCAAGTGTTGATAGGCAATGTGGCTGCGGTCTCGCTCGTTATCTCGGTGTGGATGCACCTGCACTACAAGCTCTATCGCCTTTCCAAGGTCCAGGCGAAACTTGGCTTCGGCTCGAGAACAGGAGATCATGGCGACCGGCGAATCCATCGTCGACTTCGAGGAACCGCTCGTCCAAGGGAATGGCCGGGAACGCTGGTTCCTGACGTCGAAGGGTCCCGTTGCGGAACCGCCACGGCGATCTGATCGGGCTTTCCGGCGCGCCCCGCGATGTCACCGAGAAAAGCGCCTCGTGAAGATGAAAGGGCTGGCGGACACCGACGCATTGACCGGTGTTGCCAATCGAAGAATGTTCAACGAGGCGATCGCGGAAGAGTTTGCGCGCGCGCGCCGGGCCGAATCCGCTCTCAGCCTGTTGCTGATCGATGTCGATCACTTCAAGGCCTACAACGATACCTACGGTCATCTCGAAGGAAACAATTGCCTAAGGATGATTGGGGAGGTCCTCAGGTCGATTGCCAAGCGACCCCGCGACCTCGCTGCGCGATTTGGCGGGGAGGAGTTCGCCATTCTGCTGCCCGGCACAGACAGGGATGGCGCGCTGCGGCTTGCCAAGATGCTGCGCTCGGCATTGCATCGGCGCGCAATCCCGCACAGCGAAAGCAGCAAAGCGATCGTGACGGTCAGTATCGGCGTGGCGAACATCTCAGATCGATTTGCGACGCCGTCAGAACTGGTCGCGGCCACGGACCAGGCGCTTTACGCGGCGAAGAAGCATGGCCGCGACCGTGTTGAGGCGGCCGCAGATCAAGCATGAGCGGCGTAATCTCGAAGACAGCTCGGACACGTCCTCAACGATGTCCGAGGACGAACCTCATTTCACAAGCTTACCGATTGCCTCGATCTCATTCGTCCATATTCCCGCCGCATAGTCCTCAGGCAGCCGCGCCAGTTGCGCGGGGTCATCGATGCCGGTGGAAAAATCGCTGCCGCGATAGGGGCCGAGCACGAAAACCTCGGTCCCGGCATCCGCCATCCGGTTGAGAAAACGGTCCGGCCAGCCCCAGAGCCACGGGGCGATATTGATCGGCACCAGCATCATCGCATGTTTGCATTCGTCCGGCAGCAGGCCCGTCCAGCCATAGCCGATATAGCCGGTGAGGCAGCCCTTCAGGCTCTTGCGCGAGGCGGTCTTGATATCGGGTGCCATCAGGCGGAGCACGTCGATCGGCTCGTCACCGCCATAGACGATGATCTCGGCCCGTCGCTCAGTGGAAAGCCCATTGAGCACGGCGGCGAGCTTCTCGCCCTCGGAAGGATCGCGGCTCTTGACGTTGATGAGGAAGCGCCGATTCGGAAAGGTGGACAGCACCTCGGCAAGCGTCGGCATCATGCCGATGCCCCGACCGCGGAAGGGAAAGGTCTTGCCGCCATCGGCGGTATAGCCATAGCCGATGTCGAGCCTCTTCATGTCAGCCATCGAATGCTCGCGGGTGACGCCATGCCCGTCGGTGCGGCAGTCGAGCGTCCAGTCGTGAAAAACCGCAAACTGCCCGTCCGTCGTCGGATGCACGTCGATTTCGACGATGTCGGCGCCGGCGGCAAAGCCTGCCTGCATCGACGGAAGTGTGTTTTCCAGATAGTCGTGTTTCGGCGGCAGCATGCGGCTCGCCGTACAGGTGTCGTTCTTGAGATCGGTTTCGTCGAACCGCTGGGCGATGCCGCGATGGGCAAGCAGCACCGGCTTTCCCGGCCGATGTTCGGCGAGCAGACTGGTATTGTTGAGGTAGATGCCGGCGACTGCAACCGCGATCGCCCCGGCGCAATAGAAAAGCTTCCTGCCCAAAGTTGATCCCCCTCTGGTTGCATCGACGAGCAAGTGCTAGAAAGCGATTCCGGTTGTTCTTGGGCTGTTTTCCGGCTTTTCTATGCTGCGACAACAATGAGTCTGATCGCTATGGAATTTGACGACGACGAGCTTATCCATTTCGAAGCGCACGGCGCCGCGCCGCTGCCGCCGGCGGCAGTCGACGGTCATATCGCGCATGACGGCGCCCGTATCTGGTATGCGAGCTATGGCTCTGGCCCACCCGTCATTCTGCTGCATGGCGGCCTCGGCCACAGCGGCAACTGGGGCTATCAGGTCCCGGCACTCTTGCGCCGCGGCCGCCGCGTCGTGCTTGTCGACAGCCGAGGTCATGGAAGAAGCACCCGCGATTCCCGTCCTTATAGCTATGAGCTGATGGCTTCAGATGTGCTCGCCGTCATGGACGAACTTCATCTCGACAAGGCGGCCATCATCGGCTGGAGCGACGGCGCCTGCATCGCTCTGATCCTCGCCATGGCGGCGCCGTCGCGGGTCGAGGGCGTCTTTTTCTTCGGCTGCAACATGGATCCGAGCGGCACGCGGGAATTCGTCGCGACTCCGGTCATCGACCGATGCTTCAGCCGGCACGCCAAGGACTATGCCGCATTGTCCACCACGCCGGATGATTTTAATCCCTTCGTCGAGGCGGTCAGCCTGATGATGCGGACGGAGCCGAATTATCAGGCCGCCGACTTGGGTCTGATCCGCGTGCCGGTCGCCATCGTGCTTGCCGAGCACGACGAATTCATCAAGCCAGACCATGCCGAATATCTTGCCCGCAGCATTCCGAACGCTGAGATGATCTATCTCACGGGCGTCAGCCATTTCGCGCCGCTGCAGCGGCCGTCGCAATTTAATGCCGCCGTGGAATCCTTCCTCGATGGAATAGGATCGTGACGATCGCCGCAGTTGAGCCGCGGCGCATTCGCCAGTCCCTTCTTCCTGCCCTCTGGCCTCGCGTCCATTTGCCGCTATCTCTCGTTTCATGAGACCTGATGCGCTGCTTTATCCCGCCCCCGAGGGGCTCTATTGCCCGGAAGGCGGCTTTTATGTCGATCCGGTGCGGCCCGTCGAGCAGGCGCTCGTCACCCACGGCCATTCGGACCATGCCCGCCCCGGCCATGTGAACGTGCTTGCCACCCGCCAGACGCTCGACATCATGCGCTTGCGTTACGGCGACGGTTTCTGCGCCAGCGAGCAGGCGGCAGCCTTCGGCGAGGAACTGCTGGTCAACGGCGTCAAGGTGAGCTTTCATCCTGCCGGCCATGTGCTCGGCTCCGCCCAGATCGCCATCGAGAAGAACGGCACCCGCATCGTCGTCTCCGGCGACTACAAGCGCCGCCCCGACCCGACCTGCGCCGCCTACGTGCCGGTTGCCTGCGATGTCTTCATCACCGAGGCGACCTTCGGCCTGCCGGTCTTCCATCATCCCGATCCGATGGACGAGATTGGCAAGCTTTTGGCATCGCTGCGGCAATTTCCCGAGCGGACCCATCTCGTCGGCGCCTATGCGCTCGGCAAGGCCCAGCGCGTCATCCGGCTGCTGCGCGATGCCGGTTATGCCGAACCGATCTATATCCACGGCGCCATGGAAACTCTCTGCGACTATTACATCGGGCAGGGCATCGATCTCGGGGAACTGCTGCCGGCGACAATCGAAAGCCGCGACAAATCCGCCTTCAGGGGTGCGGTCGTCATCGGCCCGTCATCGGCCTTCGCCGATCGCTGGGCCAGGCGCTTCAACGAGCCGCTGCCGGCCTTCGCCTCCGGCTGGATGATGGTGCGCCAGCGCGCCAAGCAGCTCGGCGTCGAACTGCCGCTGGTCATCTCCGATCATTGCGACTGGCCGGAACTGACGGAAACAATCCGAGAGCTGCACCCGGCCGAGGTCTGGGTAACGCATGGCCGCGAAGAGGCCCTGGTGCGCTGGTGCCAATTGCAGGGCATCAAGGCGAAGCCGCTGCATCTGGTGGGTTACGAGGATGAGGGGGATTGACGATGGAGTTTGTCGCTGAAAACCCCGCCCCAACCCCTCCCCACAAGGGGGAGGGGCTAACCCGTTGCGCCCGACGCATTTCTCGCTCCCTCATTCCTGTGCTTGTCACAGGAATCCAGCCACCGCGCGCCGGCGCGGTGAAAGACTCATGCAACGGAAAAGAGCCTCCCGCGTCCAAGGACTTGGACGCACTGGATTCCTGTGACATCCCTCGGGTCAAGCCCGAGGACAGGAATGAGGGAGTACCCCTTGGGCCTCTTCACGCCAGTGGGAGGCACCCATGAAAGCCTTCGCCGATCTCCTCGACCGCCTGGTGCTGACCCCCAGCCGCAACGGCAAGCTGAAGCTGCTGACGGACTATTTCCGCGACACGCCGGACCCGGACCGCGGCTACGGCCTTGCCGCCATCGCCGGCACGCTGGAGGTGCGCAACGTCAAGCCCGCCATGCTGCGCGAGCTGGTGCTGGAGCGCATGGATGAGGTGCTGTTTCGCTATTCCTACGACTATGTCGGCGATCTTGCCGAAACCATTTCGCTCGTCTGGGACAATGAGAGAGATATCGACCGCTCGGCCCTTGCCCAGCCGCGTCTCGGCGAGATCGTCACCGGCATGAATGCGCTCGGCCGCACCGAAGTGCGCAGCTACGTCCGCGATCTGCTCGACCGGCTGGATTCGTCCGGCCGTTTCGCCTTCATCAAGCTTGCCACCGGCGCCATGCGCATCGGCGTTTCCGCCCGCCTTGCCAAGCAGGCGCTCGCCGATCTCGGCGACAAGGACGTCACCGAGATCGAAACTCTCTGGCATGGCCTGCAGCCGCCCTATGAGACGCTGTTCGAATGGCTGGCGGGTGGCGGCGAAAAACCGGTGCTGGCCACACCGGCGATATTCCATTCAGTCATGCTCGCCAATGCGGTGGAGGAGGGGGATCTGACCAGTCTCGATCCGGCGAATTATGCCGCCGAATGGAAATGGGACGGCATCCGCGTCCAGCTCTCCCGCTCCGGCGACAGGCGCAAGATCTATTCCCGCTCCGGCGACGACATATCAGGCGCCTTTCCCGATATTCTCGACGCGATCAATTTTTCCGGCGTCGTCGACGGCGAGCTCCTGGTCGGCGGCACCGCCCGCTCCAATAGCCCGACCCGCACCTTCTCCGACCTGCAGCAGCGCCTGAACCGCAAGACGGTGACGGCAAAGATGCTTGGCGATTACCCCGCTTTCATCCGCACCTATGACCTGCTCTTCGATGGCGACGACGACGTCCGCGGCCGCACCTATGTCGATCGCCGCGACCGGCTGACCGAGATCATCGACCGCGCCCCCCATGATCGTTTCGATCTCTCGCCGCTCGTGCCGTTCTCGTCGTGGGAAGAGCTCGATACTCTGCGCGCCGCCCCGCCCGATCCGGTCATCGAAGGCGTGA
>NZ_VSZV01000350.1:0-11314 GCF_008919455.1 Rhizobium sp. PEPV16 | reverse complement strand
TCCAGCTACTATTCCGATTTCACCTTCGGCGTCTGGGCCGATGACGAGGACGGCGAACAGCTGGTGCCCGTCGGCAAGGCCTATTTCGGCTTCACCGATGCCGAGCTCGAGGTGCTCGACAAATTCGTGCGCAATAATACCACCGAGCGTTTCGGCCCGGTGCGCGCCGTGCGCGCCGACAAGGATTTCGGCTTCGTCGTCGAAGTGGCCTTCGAGGGCATCAACCGTTCGACCCGGCACAAATCGGGGGTCGCCATGCGCTTCCCCCGCATCGCCCGCCTTCGCCCCGACAAACCCTCCTACGAGGCCGACCGGCTGCGCACGCTGATCGCCATGATCGAGGCCAAGCCGGCGTGAAGTTGCAAGCCCTGCGCAACAATGACGCAGGGCAATATTTTCAACAGCATGTGTATTGGCGGCAACGATCTTCCGGTGCAGATTTTCCAGAGCATGATGCCGAAAAGTGCAAGCGGTTTCGCACGACATCATGCTCTGTCTAATTTGGAATGGCCGGGGAAATGATGGATGCTGCGTTATGAACTCGCGTGAACGAAATTCCCTTTTCCTCCAGCGCCGTGCCATGCTGGCGGGTCTTGCCGGTGCATTTATCCTGCCGCGCATGGCGGCCGCTTTCGATGTCCCGGACGAGCCGCGCCTTGCAAAGCGCGACTATGCCCAAGTCCGCCACCATTTCCGCACCAAGCTTTTGCAGAAGGGCCCGGCGCCTGACAAATACGAACCGCTGAATGCGCCAGCCGATGCCGACAAGATCTTCTACCGCTCCGGTTACGGCGAGCTGGAGCTGGCGGCCTTTGTCTCGAAATACAAGCGCGAGCGCGCCGCCAGGCCGGCCGTGCTCTTCCTGCACGGCGGCAATGCCATGGGCATCGGCCATTGGCAGCTGATGAAGCCCTATATGGATGCTGGTTACGTGGTGATGATGCCGTCGTTGCGCGGCGAAAACGGCCAGATGGGCAATTTCTCCGGCTTCTACGACGAGGTCGACGACGTGCTCGCCGCCACCGAGCGCCTGGCGCATCTGCCGGGCGTCGATCCCGAGCGCCTCTTCATCGCCGGTCACAGCATCGGCGGCACGCTGACAATGCTGACGGCGATGAGCACTCACAAATTCCGCGCCGCTGCACCGATTTCAGGCAACCCCGATGCCTTCCGCTTCTTCAACCGCTATCCCCAGGACATCCGTTTCGACGATAGCAACGCGCATGAATTCGAGGTGCGTTCGGCGCTATGTTACGCCCACAGCTTCAAATGCCCGGTCCGTGTCGTCCACGGCACCGAGGAGCCGCATTTCAACGACCGCGCCGATCTGCTGGCCCGCCGCGCCCGCGGCGCCGGCGTTCACATCGAGACGGAAACCGTCGCCGGCAACCACACCTCGGCGCTGCCGGCCGAGATCGAACAGAGCATCCGCTTCTTCCGCGGGGTGGCGGCCTGACTTTCGCCGCCGCCTTTCCCACATCAACGCCAGCTTCGCGCCAGCCGCAGATGCCATCGTTCCGGCAGATATCGCTGTCTCGCCGATCGTTGATAAGGGTGGTTCCATGAATTTTCTGCGCCGGGTCTTCCCGCTTGCCGGGCTCGTGATTGCGGTTGCGTCGCTGAGCGGCTGCAACATCCTCATTCCCGATGTCGCCGCTGATTCGCCCGCCCGCTTCGTCCAGGAGACCTCGCCGGTCTTCTATCAGCCGCCCGGCGTCGATCCGCGCCGGGTGCGGCCGATCCCCGATCAGCCGGTGCCGCAGACGCGCGAGCTCTACAAGACCCAGTTCCACCAGACCTATGGCCTGCCGGTCACCAATCCCGTGCACATGGCGATGTACGGCCAGCAGCGTGACGAGGATTTCACCCTGCCGGCGATCCCGGTCAGCCGCGTGCAGCCGCAGTTCCTGCGCCAGGAGGTCGATTATCAGACGACCGAGCGCCCCGGCACCGTGGTCGTCGATACCAAGGCGCATTTCCTCTATTTCGTCGAGGGCAACGGCAAGGCGATGCGCTACGGCGTCGGCCTCGGCCGCGACGGTTACGCCTGGTCCGGCCGCGGCGTCATCCAGTGGAAGCAGAAATGGCCGCGCTGGACGCCGTCGGTCGAAATGGTCTCGCGCCAGCCAGAAGTTCGCCCGTTTGGCGCGGAGAATGGCGGCATGAATCCGGGGCTGATGAACCCGCTCGGCGCCCGCGCCATGTATATCTTCAAGGATGGGCAGGATACGCTCTACCGTGTCCACGGCACACCCGACTGGCAGTCGATCGGCAAGGCCACCTCGTCGGGCTGCGTGCGCATGCTGAACCAGGACGTCGTCGATCTCTACGACCGCCTTCCTGCCAAGGCCGAGATCGTTGTGATGTAGCGCTGCAACAGCGCTTCCCATATCGTCTGCTCCGGGCCGGACACGTCTGCGTGAAGCTATGGTTTATTTGGCGCAAGCCGATAGATATTCCTAATGTCGTTATCGGCATCGGACGAATCACCGGTTTAACCGGCGTCTTGTCCGGCTTCCCGTATCAAAGGAAATCAGTCTCGCGTCATGAGCTTCGATAGACATCTTTCCCGCCGCAGCTTTCTTTCCTTTTCGGCGTTGACCGCAGCCTCGGCACTCGCCGGCTGCGCCTCCTCAGCCAACACCGTGACATCAGGCGATACGACGATCATTTACCGTTCGCCCATGCGCCTGTTCCAGTCGATGGGGACTTCGAGCGTGCCAAGTGGGGCTGAGCTTGCCGTCATGTATGGCCCCATCGAAGACGGCGGCTTTCTCATTCCAGCCGTTCCCTACGAGCAGATCGATCCGCGCTATTATCGCCAGCGCGTCGTCGATCCCACCGGTCAGCCCCCCGGCACCATTGTCGTCGATACGCCGTCGCGTTTCCTCTATCTCGTCCAGGGCGACGGCATGGCGATGCGTTACGGCGTCGGCATCGGCCGCGAGGGTTTCGCCTGGCAGGGGTCGGGCGTCATCCAGTGGCGTCAGAGATGGCCGCGCTGGAAGCCGCCGAACGAGATGGTCGCCCGCCAGCCCGAACTCGTCAAATATTCGATCGAGAACGGCGGCATGGAGCCGGGTCTGAAGAACCCGCTCGGCGCCCGCGCGCTCTATATCTTCTCGAACGGAGAGGACACGCTCTACCGCCTGCACGGAAATCCCGATTGGCGCTCGATCGGCAAGGCCGTCTCGTCGGGCTGTGTGCGGCTGATGAACCAGGATATCATCGATCTCTACGACCGCGTGCCGACAAAGGCGCCCATCGTTGTCTGGCAATAATCGTTACCGAGGCGGCCGCAATCCGGCCGCCTCGGATCGATCGCTTTTCCCGGGCAAGCGGTTGCTTTGCCTGGGGCAAGCGGTTGCTTTGCCCCGGGTAAGCTGGCGCTTTGCCCCGGGAAAACAGGTGCTTTCCCCTGGGGCAAGAGCTTCATTTTGGCCCCTCAAGAGAATTATTTTCCGAAATACCATTGCTTAATTCGGTAAATATCCTACATGGTGCGTATCGAATTGCTTGCGACCTTTGTCCACGCGCTTGAGCGCTCCGTCAGATATCCTCTCAACATCGATACGGCTTGTCGGACATCTTCCCGCAGGCGAACACAAACGGTTGAAAAGGAGATCGTTATGAATTCAGGCGTCGTAAAGTGGTTCAATGGCACCAAGGGTTTTGGCTTCATTCAGCCCGATGATGGTTCTACGGACGTTTTTGTCCATATCTCGGCGGTTGAACGCGCCGGCATGCGCGAACTCGTTGAAGGTCAGAAGATCCGCTACGATCTCGTCCGCGACAAGAAGTCCGGCAAGAATTCGGCCGACAATCTTCAGGCCGCATAATTTGTCATTCGCCTACGCTGACCACGGATGTACTGGCAGCGGGCTGACCAAACTGGCAGCGGGCTGAGTGACTGGAAGAGGTCGGGTTCGAGCCCGGCCTTTTTGCTTTGATCGCAGGCTTTTCCGGAATGCCCCGGTCGTTCCTGAATGACCCCGGTCGTTCTGATTGACCGATTGAGCAGCCGAAGAGTCGAAGGGACGCTGAAATGGGCAGACCAAACTATAAAGTCGGCGACATGATCGTGCTGAAATCCGGCCTTACCCGCACGGCGAAAGCCGACAAGCGGTGCCGGATCTCCAGCATCCTGCCCAACGACCACGGGCATGTGCAATATCGCGTCCAGTTCGACGCGGAGAATTTCGAGCGCCGCATCACTGAGGCCGACATCGACACCGGTGAATCTCCGTCGAGGGCTTCCCCCGAGGCGGCGGCCAAGTCCGACGGCGCCGAGCCCTGGCTGAAGTTTTCGAGTATCAAAATCGGGAAGTAGTTCCGGGTTTTTTATTTTCGCCCGGGTTTTTTATTTTGGACAGTGCGGCCTCGCCGCCGCAACAGGAAGGATATCGTTTTGCAGGTACTCGTCAGAGATAACAATGTCGATCAGGCGCTCCGCGTGCTCAAGAAAAAGATGCAGCGGGAAGGTCTGTTCCGGGAAATGAAGGCGCGCAGCGCCTTTGAAAAGCCATCCGAGAAGCGCGCCCGCGAAAAGGCCGAGGCCATTCGCCGCCAGCGCAAGCTCGCCCGCAAGAAGCTGCAGCGCGAAGGTCTGCTGCCGGCGCCGAAGAAGGTTCTCCGCCCCACCCGCTAATCCCGGGCTTGGCATCACGGCCCAACCGTGGAATCACGGTTCAGCCGTGAATCATGGTTTCTGCCGTGGAGCCATGGCTTACAGCGCCGCGCGTCTTTTCCAGACGCGCAAGGAGGCTGTAACACTTGAATTCAGCATAATTCCTTGAACCGATTCCGATTTGAGGAACTATGCAGTAACGCCGCCATCACCTGGGAAAGGGGCCTATGACCGCCACCAAGGGAGAATTCTTCAATCCCGCCAAGCTTTCGTCTCGCGACAAGGCAGAAGCGACCGATCACACGGCGCGCGCCATTATCGCCGCCGAGGCATCGGCCCGTGACAAGAAGACGGAGAAGCTGAAGGCACTGCGTTTGCAGCAGGAGGCCGAGGCCGAACCTAAGGCGGCGCCTGCAAAGAAGCGCCGGTCGCCGGCCAAGCCGCGACCCTGATTTCTCGGCGCGCACGCCGGCTCTACCGGGTGCCGGTTCTACGGGGTGAATGCGTTCAGCCGCCGCCCGTGCCGGCCCGCCCGAGATTGCCCCGCAGCCGATGCAGCATGTCGCGCATCTCGGCCATTTCCTGAAGCGTGCAGCCTGCGGCTTGCCCGATCGCCGTCATGATCGTATCGATCTCCCCCTTCATTGCCTGACCTTGCGGGGTCAGTGACACGATCACCTGCCGTTCGTCGCGCAGGTCGCGGATGCGCTTGAGCAGCCCGCTCTGTTCGAGCCGTTTCAACAGCGGCGATAGCGTGCCGGAATCGAGATCCAGCTGCTCGCCGATCGTCTTGACCGGCAGTTCGCCGCGTTCCCACAGCACCAGCATCACCAGATATTGCGGATAAGTCAGGCCGACCCTGTCGAGGATTGGCTTGTAGGCGCGGGTGAAAGCATGCGCCGTCGCGTAGACCGCGAAGCACAACTGCTTCTCCAGCCGTTTCTCCTCTTGCGGTATCTCCATCGTCTTCGTCGTTTGCGCTTTCATGTCTATTGTCCTTGAAGCCTGATTGTCCTCTTTTCGAATCCGAAATGCAATTTGCAAAATTCACTTGCGTACAATTTAATTGTGCGATAATAAAAATCCAACCCGATCGAAGGGCCAACCAAAGGAGATTGTCATGCCTATTCTCTATACGACCAAAGCCTCTGCCACCGGCGGCCGCGCGGGCCGCGCCGTTTCCGAAAACGGCGTTCTGGACGTGACGCTGACCGTTCCCAAGGAGCTCGGCGGCGACGGCGCAACCGGCACCAATCCCGAACAGCTCTTTGCTGCCGGCTACTCCGCCTGCTTCCTCGGTGCATTGAAATTTGTCGCGGGCCAGCAGAAGGTCAAGATTCCCGAGGACACGACGGTCTCTGCCAAGGTCGGCATCGGCCCGCGTGAAGATGGCGGCGGCTTCGGCATCGAAGTGGCGCTGACGGTCAACATCCCGGGTCTCGACCACGAAACCGCCGAAAAGCTCGCCGCCGCGGCTCACATCGTCTGCCCCTACAGCCACGCCATGCGCACCTCGACCGAGGTCCCGGTCACCGTCGCCTGATCGATTTTAAAAAACTTGGTAGCCGTATCGGCTGCCGCCATTTGCCGGCCGGGCAGCGTACTTTCCGGCCGGCTTCGGCGTTTTTGCCGTCATTCATGACAGCGCCTGCAGATCCTGCCGCAGCCGTTCGGCGCTGCCATCCGGCAGCTTGCCGTCTATCATTGCATGTGTGCTTTTCCAGATCGGCAGGGCCTTTGCCAGCACCGCCTTGCCCTCAGGGGTGAGACACAGCAGCCGGCCGCGCCTATCCCGCGGATTTTCCATCACCGTCACCCAGCCCTTGCGCTGCAGCGGCTTCAGCGCCGCCGTCAGCGTCGTCTGATCCATGGCGAGCAGGGCAGCGACCGGCCCCATCGGCGGTGGCTCGGGCCGGTTCAGCGACATCATCAGCGAAAACTGCCCGTTGGTCAGCCCGGCCGGCCTCAGCGCATCGTCGAACAGCCGGGCAAGCGCGCGTGCTGCCCGCTGCACGTGCAGGCAGAGGCAGGTGTCGCGCACCATCAGCGTCGTGGAAAAGGGAATCTCGATCGAATTTGACATGCTCCATTTCTATTGATATCAATCTATTTAGTCAAGGAGAAGGAGATGAGCCGGCTTCACCGGCAAGCGCCGGAGGAGGGCGCATTCCATGCAGAATGAAGTTGTGTCCCGCGAAGAGTGGCTCGAAGCCCGCCGTGCCCTGCTGGCAAAGGAGAAGGAGGCGACGCGGTTGCGCGACAGCGTCAACGCCGCCCGTCTGGCGCTGCCCTGGGTGAAGGTCGACAAGGATTATGTCTTCGAAACGCCGGAGGGCAGGAAGTCGCTCGCCGATCTCTTCGACGGCCGCAGCCAGTTGCTGATCTACCATTTCATGCTGGGTCCCGATTGGGATGCCGGCTGCACCGGCTGCTCATTCCTGTCGGATCATGTCGATGGCGCCCTGCCGCATCTGAACCATCACGACGTCACCTGGGTCGCCGTTTCGCGCGCACCGCTCGATAAGATCGCCGCCTATAAACAGCGCATGGGCTGGAAATTTCCCTGGGTCTCTTCCTTCGGCAGCGATTTCAATTTCGATTATCACGTTTCTTTCAGCCCGGAGGATCTTGCCAAAGACAAGGTCTTTTACAATTTCACACCTATGCAGCCGGCTGATGCCAATGACGAACTGCCGGGCCTCAGCGCTTTCTACCGCAACGACAAGGGCGAGGTCTTCCATACCTATTCGAGTTATGCCCGCGGGCCGGAAGAACTGGTCGGCACCCTGATGATCCTCGACCGCGCGCCGAAGGGCCGCAACGAGGACAGCACGATGAATTTCGTGCGCCGCCACGACGAATATGAGGAGGCCGCCAAGGCGCCATCCTGTCACTGAGCCGGAGCATCATGCCGAAAAGTGTAAGCGGCTTTGCCGGGAAAGTCGCGAAGTGACTTTCCCAGGATGCGGAAAAACTAACACCACCATCATTCAAGGGAGAAGAGGATGATGAAGACCGCTGAAGTGCTGAAGGAACATTCCTTCCTGGAAAGACTGGTCGGCGACTGGACTGTCACCGCACCCGATATGAGTGGCGGCGAGCCCTGGACGGAGACCGTGCGCTCGCTGCACGGCATCTGGTTCGTCGCCGAAGGGACCGGCCGTATGCCGGATGGCAAGCAAGCCACCAGCATCCTGACGCTCGGCTACAATGCTTCGAAAGCCAAGTACATCGGCAGCTGGATCGGCAGCATGATGGACTATATGTGGGTCTATGAGGGCGAGGTCGACGCGTCGGGCAATGTGCTCGACCTCTATACGACAGGTCCCGACTTCAACACCGAAGGCCTTGCCGATTATCGCGAGCAGATCATCTTCGTGGACGCCGATCATCGCACTTTCGTCTCCAGCACCAAACAGCCGGATGGCTCGTGGAAGCAGTTCATGGAAGCGCATTACGCCCGGAAGATCTGACAATCACGGCGCGCCCCAAACCCCGAAAACGGGGGCCCAGGAAAAGCGGCGTCGAAAAAGGGAGAGTATGATGTCTGAGACGCATGGAAAGTTCATCTGGTGCGAGTTGATGACCCCCGACACATCGGCTGCCGCGAAATTCTACAGCTCGGTCGTCGGCTGGACCACCTCCGAGATGAAAATGGAGGGCATGCCCACCTATACGATCTTCGAGGCGAACGGCATCGGCGTCGCCGGACTGATGGAATTTCCGGCCGAACTTGAGGGTAAGGGCATTCCACCGAACTGGACGGGTTATGTCGATGTCGACGACGTCGACCAGTCGGCCAAGGATTTCGCCGCCAATGGCGGTTCGGTCCGCCGTCCGCCGGAAGACATTCCGACCATCGGCCGCTTCGCCGTCGTCGCCGATCCGCATGGCGCGGTACTCTGCATCATGACGCCGGCGCCGATGGAGAAACCCATGCCGGAACTGGCCTTCGATGCCCCCGGCAATATCGGCTGGCGCGAACTCTATGCCGGCAATGGCAAAGAGGCGCTGGCCTTCTATTCCAAGCTGTTCGGCTGGACGAAGGACAGCGAGATGGATATGGGACCGATGGGCGTCTATTATCTTTTCGCCCATAACGGCAGGCAGACCGGCGGCATGATGACCAAGCCGGAAAACATGCCGATGCCCTTCTGGTGCTATTATTTCATCGTGCCGACCCTCGATGCCGCGATCGAACGCGTCACCTCAGGCGGCGGCAAGGTGGTCCACGGCCCGATGGAAGTCCCCGGCGGCAGCTGGATCATCCAGGCCACCGACCCGCAAGGAGCCTTCTTTTGTCTGGTGGCACCGAAGCGGTAGGTTTGGGCACTGCGTTGGCGGTGTGCCGTGAGGCCCCCTCATCCGGCTGCCGCCACCTTCTCCCCGAGGGGAGAAGAGACTCGTGGCGACGTCTCGATTCCCTCTTCTCCCCTCGGGGAGAAGGTGCCCGTAGGGCGGATGAGGGGGCTGCACGGCACACCGTCAACAACAATTACGCTCCACATCCTCACCATCCATCACCCCGCAACCGAAGCAAAAAACCCTTCCGGACTTTCCACCTCCACCACCCGCTTCCTCTCGATCAGCCAGAACCGGTTTCCCACCGCCCGCACGAAACTGCGGTCGTGCGAGACCAGCAGGCAGCTCGCCTCATGCGCCATCAATTCGCTCTCCAGCGCCTCCTGCCCCTCGATGTCGAGATGGTTGGTCGGTTCGTCGAGCAGATAGAAGTTCGGCTCCGTCAGCCGCAGCACCAGCATGCCGAGCCTGGCCTTCTGGCCGCCGGAGAGCTGGCCGATCGGTTTTGCCTGCATGTCGATCGTCATGCCGGCACCGGCCAGCAAGCCCCGCGCCCGCTGATCGCCGACATCGAAGCGGCGAATGATCGTGCCGATCGGCGTGTCGGTGTCGGCAAGATCGGCAAGCGCCTGGTCGCCATAGCCGAGTACCAGCGAAGGCGTCGCCTTGATGCTGTCCCGCGCCGTCTCCGGTCCTTCGATCGCCTGCTTCAGCATCGACACCAGCCGCGATTTGCCAGCACCGTTGAGGCCGAGCAGCACGATGCGGTCGCCCTGGCAGATGAACTGCCGGCCGGTCTTGAACAGCAGCGTTCCATCCGGCGTCGTCACCGCCGCATCCTCCAGCGTCACCAGAACCTTGGCATGCGTGCCGCGATTGGCAAGCCGGATGGCGCCGGCCGAGCGTTCCAGATGCGCCGGTTTTGCCGCATCCTCCAGCTTCTCCGCACGCTGCTTGAGCTGCTTCGTCTTGACGACGAGCAGATCGCTGCCGGAATTGATGCCGATATTGTTGAGCTTCGCCGCCTGCTTGCGCAATTGCTCCGCCACCTTCATGTCGCGCTCGTAGCGCCGCGCCTCCGAGGCGTCGGCCTCGTCGAGGGCAGCGCGCGCCCTTGTATAGGGCAGGGCGAAGACCGGCGATTGCTCCGGCCGCAGGAACAGCGTCCGGTTGGTCGTCGCATCGAGGAAGGCGCGATCGTGGCTGGACAGGATAACCGGCACGTCGCGCGGCAGCGCATTCAGCCAGCTCTCAAGCTGCGAGATCTTTTCGAGGTCGAGATGGTTGGTCGGCTCGTCGAGCAGAAGCACGTCGGGCTCGCTCACCCAGGTGCGGGCAAGCATGGCAAGCCGCTGCCATCCGCCGCTCAACTGCTTCAGCGGCCGGCCGCGCATGACCTCCGGCACGTCGAGCGATTCCAGCACCACGTCGACCCGCCAGCTCTCGCTTTCGGCCTGATCGGCCGGCAGGACCTGCAGCACTGCATCGTAGAACGGCGTGTCGAAAAGGGCAGGTGGCACATTCTGCGCGACATGGCCGACGGTCAGCCCGCGCGCCTTGGTGATCTCGCCCTCGCTCGGCTCCAGCGCGCCGGTGATGCAGGCAAGCAGCGTCGATTTCCCCCGCCCGTTGGCGGCGACGAGGCCGATGCGGTCGCCGGCATTGACGACGAGATTGAGCTTGAAAAACAAGGGATTACCCAGCGTCACGCCGAGATTGCGGATATTGATGAGTGTCATGATCGTTCTCTGGTCTTGACCGGGTATCAGGCGCGGTTCGGGGCGTTCAGCCATCACGGGATTGCGCGGTTCGAACCCGGGAAATGAAAGGAATGCGCGCTGTCATCTACGGCGCCGCATTGGCCACGAAGGGCAGACCAGGAAGAGATGTCGAGAAACGGTCTCTGGGTCAGCCCTGCAAACGCATTTGCAGGGCGTTGACGGGACCACGCTGGCGATTAAACCGAAAATAATATTGCATTGCGTGATCCTCCTTTCTCGAAAGGTTGCGGGATTCCAATAACATTGCCCGCAAAAGGACGCAAGGGAGCTCGGAGTCACCCGATATTCCCGGCGCCGCGCCGATGCCGGCAGTTCTGAGGCGATCCAGACGATTGCCCCTGGCCTTATAATGGTTTAATATCGGATCAACCAATTTGATATTAAGTGAATTGATCGGATATCGATCAACTGATTTGATATCCGTCTGGAGAAAGATGTGGCACGATCAGAACCACAGAGTGCAATGCGGGCGCCGCTCGACACCGTGTTCGGGGTCGATTCCAACGTTCGCGTTCTGCGTGTCCTCGCTGCCCATGGCGGACCGCTCTCCAGTTCGGACATCACACGGCGAGCGAAGCTCTCGAAGACCGGCACGCGACAGGGT
>NZ_VSZV01000221.1:8955-14579 GCF_008919455.1 Rhizobium sp. PEPV16 | reverse complement strand
CGTACTCTCATCAATGTGGGCATATGCTATTGTCGCGTCAAGGGAAACAGCCGCGTGAGCATGCCAATTTCAGCTTGCGCTGAAAAAGATCAGCGCCTACTCCTCGCATGAGAAGAGGACAAAATGATGAGCGATATCTGGCCGAGCGAACTTCGCGTCTCGAAAGACAGGCAGCGGCTGGCGGTGACTTTCAATGACGGCCAGAGCTTCGACCTGTCGGCCGAGCTCTTGCGCGTGCTGTCGCCCTCGGCCGAGGTGCAGGGCCATGGGCCGGGGCAGAAGGTGACGGTGCCGGGCAAACGCAATGTCGCGATCATCTCGATGATGCCGACCGGCAATTACGCAGTCCGGATCGGCTTCGACGACATGCACGATACCGGCATCTACACCTGGACTTATCTGCGCGAGCTCGGCGAACGGGGCGCGGAGCTGTTTTCGGCCTACGAGAACGAGCTCAGCGAAAAGGGCATGAACCGCGATACGGCGGAGAAGCCGCGCTGACGCTCACGAGCGCGCCGCTATCAGTTTCAACAGACTCATAATTCCAGCCATCGGGGGGCCATATGGCGAAAACGAACGGAAAGAACTGGCTGCGCGCCAAGGGCAGCGCCAGCGGCAGCAAGGTGACCTTCCTCGAACTGTTCTTCGACCTGGTCTTCGTTTTTTCGATCTCGCAGCTTTCGCATGCGCTCGCCGCCCACTACACGCCGCTCGGTGCCGCCGAAGCGGCGCTGATGACCTTCGCCGTCTGGTGGGTGTGGATCTTCACAACCTGGGTGACGAACTGGCTCGATCCGGACAAGATGCCGGTGCGCGGGATGCTGGTGGCGCTGATGATGCTCGGGCTGCTGTTGTCTGCCTCGATCCCCGAGGCTTTCGGCGACAAGGGGCTGCTGTTTGCCGGCGCCTATGTGGCGATGCAGGTCGGGCGCTCGCTGTTTACGACCTATGCGATGACACGCGTCGACCGCGCCAATACGCTGAATTTCGTCCGCATCACCGCCTGGCTCGCGGTTGCCGGGGTCTTCTGGATTGCCGGCGGGCTGCTCGAGCATGAGGCCCGGCTGATCGCCTGGGTGATAGCGCTTGCGATCGAATATGCCGGGCCGGCCGCGGGCTTTGCCGTGCCGGGGCTCGGCCGCTCGACGGCGCGGGACTGGGACGTTTCCGGCGCGCATATGGCCGAGCGCTGCGCGCTCTTCGTCATCATCTGCCTCGGCGAGGCAATCCTCGTTTCCGGCCGCACCTTTGCGGAGCTGCCGTTCTCGGGGCTGACCGGCGTCGTCTTCGTCACCGCCTTCATCGGCACAGTCGCCATGTGGTGGCTCTACTTCCGCTTCGGACACGGGCGTGCCGCCCACCGTATCGAGCATTCAGAGACACCGGGCCGCTTGGCGCGGCAGGCCTTCACCTATGGGCATATCCCGATTCTGGCCGGCATCATCGTCCATGCGGTGGCGGTTGAATTCATGTTCTCCCATCCGCACGAAACCGGAGATCTCGGCATCGCCGCAGCCGTGCTCGGCGGTTCCGGTCTGTTCCTGATCGGCAATCTCTGGTTCAAGGGCGCGACCAGCGGGCGGATGCCGCTCTCGCATCTCGCAGGTCTCGTGCTGCTGATCCTGCTTGCCTTTGCCGCGCCATTCATCGAGATCTATCTGATGGGCATTCTGGCGACGCTGGTGCTGATCGTCGTCGCCGCCTGGGAATACCGCTCGCTGACCGGTACGGAGGCGGCGCCGACGCTGCATTGAACATCAGTCCTCGTCGCGCAGATCTTTCAGCAGCACGGTGATGATCCGCTCCATCGAATCGGCAGTCGCCATGCATTGATCTATCGGCTCGTCCGACAGCACGCGATCGATGAGGCCGGTCTGGATGGCCATGGCTTCCTCACTCAGCTTTCGACCCTCTGGCGTCAAATAGAGGCGCAGCACGCGCTTGTCGCGCTCGTCATCGCGGCGAAGGATCAGACCGCGCTTTTCCATCTGCGGCAAGAGCATGCTCATATTGGAGCGGCCGACCAGGAGTTTGCGCGCCAGCTCCTGCTGTGAGATGCCTTCGAAACGGTAGAGATTGACCAGGATATCAAGGTGCGGCGGCTTGATGTCGAGATCGGCAAGCGAGCGAGCAAGAGATTGTTGCATGAGCTGGCAGGCGCGAGCCACCGCGATCCAGCTGCGAAAACGCGGATGATCCCAGGGAAGGGATTGATTTTTGTTCATCGTTGTACTTTATTGTTCAGTGTTGAACAGTCTTTTGGAATCCCACTATGGCAAACTTTGCGCTTGACGTCACCCGCCTCGGGTTTTCGCTGCTGCAGGCGGTTTCTCCTGATCTGGCAGGCAGAGCGGCGTTCCGGCTGTTCTGCCGGACGCCATCGGCAAAGCCGAAGGGAGCAAAGGCGAGGGCGGCGCATGCAGCGGGCGCGGCCCGGCTTGCCGGCGCCGAACGCTTCACCCTCCGGCTCGCCGGCGGGCGCCAAGCGCATGCCTATCGGCTGAACGGCGGGGCGAGGGGCAAACGCAAGCGCTACCTGGTGACACATGGCTGGGGATCGAGCGCGGCCTATATGGCCGAACTCGTCGCGATGCTTTCGGCAACGGGCGCGGAGGTCGTGGCGCTCGATTTTCCCGGCCACGGCCGCTCGGGCGGGCGCTTCCTGCATATGGGGCTTGCAGTCGAGACGATCGCGGCGGCCGAGGCGCGCTTTGGCGCATTCGATGCGGCGATCGGTCATTCCTTCGGCGGTGCGGCGCTAATGATCTCAGCGGCAGGCCTCCTGCCTGGCGTGACGCCTGTCACCACGGAGAGACTGGTGCTGATCGGTGCGCCGAGCGAGATGGGCTGGCTCTTTACCGATTTCGGCCGGATGGTCAGTCTTCGCCCTGCAGCGCAAGCGGCACTGGAGAACGAGGTCCATCACGTCACCGGACGGAGACTTGAGGATTTCGACGCCGGCGCGGCGGCGGGCGTCGTCGGCCGGCCGGTGCTCGTCATCCATGCCGAAGATGACAAGGAGGTGTCGTCTCTCCATGCCAGGCGCTATGGCGCGGCGGGGAAGGGCGTTCGGCTTCTCTGGGCGAACGGCTTCGGCCACCGGCGCATCATCGGCGCCGCGCCGGTTCTTGCCGCGATCGCGGCTTTTCTCGGCGGCGATCGGGGCGTGGGTGAAGTACCCGACGAAAGCATCAAAAAAGATGCGGAGATCATTCCGTTTTTTGAGCTTCCGGCAAAACGCGCGGCATTGTAGCGTCCGTCGCGAAGATCAAGCCGCGGCGGGACGCCTCATGAAAATCATCAGCAGCATCGAAGAGCTCAACACGATCTACGGGGCCGGACTTTCGCCGGCCTCCGTCACCAAGGTGACGAAGCAATTGACCCCGCTCTATCGGGAGATGATTGAGATCTCGCCGTTTGCAGCGCTTGCAACCGTCGGGCCGGAAGGGCTCGATTGTTCACCGCGCGGAGATCTTGGCGGCGTGGTGCGCGTTGTCGACGACGAGACGCTGCATCTGCCGGATTGGCGCGGCAACAACCGGGTCGATTCGCTCTCCAACATTGTGCGCGATCCGAGACTGGCACTGATGTTCCTGATCCCCGGCTCGAACACGACGATGCGCGTCAACGGCCGAGGCGTCGTCTCCAACGATGAGGTGCTGCTTTCGAGCTTCGAGATGGACGGCAAAAATCCGCGCACCGTCGTCGTCATTTCGATCGACGAGGTCTATTTCCAATGCGCGCGCGCCGTGATGCGGGCCGAGCTCTGGAATGGAGAACACTTTGCCGATCCGACGAAGCTGCCGACGCCCGGGCAGATGCTGAAGGCCGCAACCGGCGATTTCGATCAGGAAACCTACGACCGGGAATGGCCGGGCAGGGCGGCGAAGACGATGTGGTAGGGTGTGGAGCCGAGAAGCGGACACCCACCTCTCTTCCCTCACCAAGTCAGTTTATGCGTTGATCGGCATTATTTCATTTTGGTGTGGCAGGGCGTCTCTGACGCGTGCGTTTGCGATGGTGATGATCTTTCGCATGATGGCTGTGAGGGCGACGCGCTTGGGTTTTGCGGCCTTGAGCAGCGCCTTGTAGGCGGTGGCGAGCGGATTATCGCCGCGGCAAGCGGCAAGTGCGGCGATGAAGAGCGCCGGTCGGATCTGGCGCCGTCCGCCGGTGGTTGAGCGGTGCGAGCTGGCCTTGCCGCTGTCTTTGGGATGCGGGGCGACACCGGCAAGGCTTGCCACCTGGCGGCGGTTGAGGGTGCCGAGTTCGGGCATGACGGCCAGGAGCAGCGGCACCAAGACCGGGCCGATGCCCGGCACCGAACGCAGCTGTTCGGCCCGCAGTGCCAGATCGCGGCTTTCGCCGACCAGGGTGTCGATCTCGGCATTGAGGGCTTCGATATGGCGCTCCAGTTCGGCGAGATGATCGCAGATATTGTCGGCGATCAGGCGGCTGCGCCGGGCTTTCAGGCGGTTTTGCTCCTGCACCCGCATGGCGACGAGGTCGAGACGGCGGGCAACCAGTAGCTCGAGCTTCTGCTGGGTGAGATCGACCGGCTGCCAGCGGGGCAGTGTGGCGGCGCGGTCGCGACCATAGCGGGACAGCCATCGCGCATCGATCGGGTCGTTCTTGGCGCGCTTGCCGAAGGATTTGATATAGGCCTTGACCTTGGCGGGATCGGCGCGATGGGCAGGAATGGCCAGTTCCAGGAGCACACCGAGCAAGGTATCCTCATGGCCGCCGGTGGCCTCGCAGACGGCGAGCGTGGCGGTGCCTTGGTAGGGCAACAGGGCGGCCCGCAGCGAGTCGGCATCATTGGCGATGGTTACGGTGTGGCGGGTACGGCCGTCGCATAGGGTGACGGTGTTGCGGGAAACGTCCAGGCCGAGGACGGACTGGATTTCGGCGGGTTCTGCCATCATAATTGGGCTTCATGCTTCGAATTGTCTGCGGGCGTGTCCGACGGATAGCCCATTCAAGTCAGCAAGCGATGCGAAGCTGGAGCGGCAAAGTCCCTTCATGAGGTCGGTCGTTGACACCTATTCCTGTACGGGCGCTTTGCCGCGCGAGCCCCGGGATGGCCATCCCGGGGCTCGATCCCAACTTCCCCCTCAGTAAAGCACAGATTTGACAGACAATTCCTGTGCTTGTCATAGGAATCCAGTGCGCCCAAGTCCTTGGGCGCGGAAGACATTTTCACGGTCGCAAAGAGTTATTCACCGCGCAGAGGCGCTGTGACAGGCACAGGAATGAGGGAGCAAGCGGCTCCCTCGTCCGTTCCCTCGGACCCCTGGCGGACGAGGGAGCCATCGGCGCGAACCGGACAACAGTCTAAGCCGTCACCTTGTGGTGACAGCGTGCGCACGGCGACCGATTACCCTCACGTCTTATAAATCAGCCAGCTCTTGGTGAAATCCTTCTGCATGCCGTCCTGATAGAGGATGGTGCAGTTGCGGCCGGCATTCTTGGCGCCGTAGAGCGCGATGTCGGTCTTGCTGTAGAGTTCGCCGGCATCCCCGGCGCTGGAGGCCATGCAGATGCCGATCGAGACGGTGACCGGACCGTAATTCACCCGCGTGCGGGAATTCTTGAAGGGCGTCGTCTCCAGCGTGCGACGAATG
>NZ_VSZV01000221.1:0-8860 GCF_008919455.1 Rhizobium sp. PEPV16 | reverse complement strand
GACGGAGGCGACGGTGGCGAGCACCTTGTCACCGACCGGATGGCCGTAGGTGTCGTTGATCTTCTTGAAATTGTCGATGTCGCAGAGCAGCAGCGCCGTCACCGGCCGCATGCTCGAATTGTCGAAGATGGCGGCGAGGCGGTCGTCGAAGGCGCGGCGGTTGGAAAGGCGCGTCAGCGAGTCGGTGTTGGCGATGCGCTTGTATTCGTCGAGTTCCTTGCGGACCTGATCCATCTCCTGCGTGCGCTGGACGACGTCCTCGACGGTGCGTTCGCCATGCGCCATAGTGTCTCCGGTTGCCTGGCTCAGCAGATCGATGGCGTTTTCGATCAGCTCGACGCTGGCATTGCTCTTGGAGGTGATGCGCTTGTGGGTCTCGCCGAGCAGCCTGGTATAACTTTCGAGCGAGCTCTGCTCCTGCTTGAGAATGCGCAGCAGGCCATCGAGTTCGCCTGCAATGCGCGTATGGGCATCGTCGAAGACGCGGGCCGGGCTGTGGGTGAAATGCTGCGCGCCGAGCGCATCGAGTTCGGCCTGGGTCACCTGGCCGCCGAGGGCCGCGAGCTCGCGGGTGAGGGCTGGATTGGAGCCGATATAGGCCTCGTAGAAGAGTTGGTAATTGCGCGGTATCGGCGCGACGCCCATGGAGCGCATGGCATAGGTGATCTGACCCGCAACGTCGGGAACCGGCACCTTGGGCGCGACAGCCGTATTCATCCGGCGAACTCCTCATATATTCAAAGGCAATATTCTATTTGTTAGCTTAAATTTCTTGGGAAAAGATTAAAGCGATATATACCAAAGATTACATACGACAAATGCCCCATGGGGCAATACTTCGATCAGACCTATGATTCTCCACGGAAAAACGTATCTTTAGTGGGACAGCGCATACTCGCTGGGCGGGTACAGTGTCTGAAAAACTTGCAGTTCTTCTCTGCCGAGGACCGTATTCATCTTGTCGACAGCTGGTTTTGGCGGTTTCGTATTGCAGTTCCGGTATTTCGGGGTGATATTTCTTGTTGGCAAACCCGATCGTAGCCGGCAAGCCAGGGCGTGAGATCGTGGAAACCTCCCACCATATTTCTTTCGCCATCCTGACCTTCACTGTCCTCGCCGCCGGCGCCTCGCTGCTGGAGCACACCGGCTTCTTTGCCGGTGCGTTCCGCACGGAGATCCTGGCGAGGGGCGATGCCGGGGATGTGGTGAGTGTGGGCGAGGCGGTGACGGCGCGGAATGTCGACGCGTCGGATAAGTCGTCGGCACGGTAGAGCAGGCGGCAACGCAGCCTGCCCATCACCCTAGATTCAGCTCCTGGAAGAAATCATTGCCCTTGTCGTCGATGACGATGAAGGCGGGGAAGTCTTCGACTTCGATTTTCCAGACCGCTTCCATGCCGAGTTCGGGATATTCGAACACTTCAACCTTGCGGATACAGTCCTGCGCGAGACGGGCGGCGGGGCCGCCGATGGAGCCCAAGTAAAAGCCGCCGTGTTTCTTGCAGGCCTCGCGCACGGGGCGCGAACGGTTGCCCTTGGCTAGCATCACCATCGAGCCGCCGAAAGACTGGAACTGATCGACGTAACTGTCCATGCGGCCGGCCGTGGTCGGGCCGAAGGAGCCGGAGGCGTAGCCGACCGGTGTCTTGGCCGGGCCGGCATAATAGACCGGATGGTTTTTCAGGTAATCGGGCATGCCTTCCCCCTTTTCCAGCCGCTCGCGGATCTTGGCGTGGGCGAGGTCGCGGGCGACGATGATGGTGCCGGTCAAGGAGAGGCGCGTCTTGACGGGATGCCTGGAGAGTTCGGCGAGAACCTCGGCCATCGGCCGGTTGAGGTCGATGCGCACTGTCGATTCCGACAGTTTTGCCTCGTCGATCTCGGGCATGTATTTCGACGGATCGGTTTCGAGCTGCTCGACGAAGATGCCGTCGCGGGTGATGCGGCCCTTGGCCTGACGGTCGGCGGAACAGGAGACGCCGAGGCCGATCGGCAGCGAGGCGCCGTGGCGGGGCAGGCGGATGACACGCACGTCATGACAGAAATACTTGCCGCCGAACTGGGCGCCGACGCCCATCTGCTGCGTCAGCTTGTGGATTTCCTTCTCCATCTCGACGTCGCGAAAAGCGTGGCCGCTCTCGGAACCTTCGGTCGGCAGCTCGTCGAGATAGCGGGTAGAGGCGAGCTTGACGGTCTTCAGGTTCATCTCGGCCGAGGTGCCGCCGATGACGATCGCGAGATGATAGGGAGGACAGGCTGCCGTCCCTAACGTCAGGATCTTCTCCTTAAGGAAGTCGATCATCCGGTCATGGGTCAAGAGCGAGGGCGTGCCCTGGTAAAGGAAGGTCTTGTTGGCCGAGCCGCCGCCCTTGGCGACGAAGAGGAATTCGTAGGCGTCGGTGCCTTCCTCATAGATGTCGATCTGGGCCGGCAGGTTGTTTTTGGTATTCTTCTCCTCGAACATTTTGACCGGCGCGAGCTGCGAGTAACGCAGGTTCTTCTTCTCGTAGGCGTCCATGACGCCGCGGGCGAGCGCTGCCGTATCTTCGCCTTCGGTCCAGACCCTGCGGCCTTTCTTGCCCATGATGATCGCCGTGCCGGTATCCTGGCACATGGGCAGCACGCCGCCGGCGGCGATATTGGCGTTCTTCAAGAGATCGTAGGCGACGAAACGGTCGTTGTCGGTCGCCTCGGGGTCGTCGAGGATCGAGGCGAGCTGCTTTAGATGGCCGGGGCGCAGCAGGTGGTTGATGTCGGCAAAGGCGGTTTCGGCCAGCAGGCGGATGCCTTCCGGCTCGACGGTGAGGATCTCCTGGCCCTTGAACGTGTCGACCGAGACATGGTCGCCGCTGAGCTTGCGATAGGGGGTGGCATCCTTGCCGAGGGGGAAGAGATCGTCAGCCATCGAAGTGACCTTTCTGGTAGGGCGTCGCTAGATTGGAACCGGTCTAAATCCGCTGCCCTGCAAATGCACTCGGGACCACGCGCGGCGGATGAGGCGAACCGTCGAAATCGGTCCGACAAAAAGACGACTTCAAGTTGCCTTCTGTTGGAGGCCAGTACATATTCCCGGCAGCGTTAACCTGCCGGGGCTTCCAATGACAAATGCAAAGCCAACTGCTGTCGACGACCTTCTCGTTTTTTTCGAAGACAATTGGATCCGTGGGAATCTGCTGCGCCTCTCCAGCGATCCCGAGGGAGCGGACATGTATGTTCGCTTCGTCAATGGCGTGCGTATCGACGCCAAACATGGGCCTGACCACGAAACGATCATACGGGGCGAGTACGGAACCTTCAGACTGAAACCTGACGGTCACTTCGAGTACGAACTGGACTACACGCTCGACGTCGTGAAAAATTTATCGAAATACGATCAGCTCATCGAGAAGCTGAGCTTCAAGATGTCCGATGGCTCGGGGGGCACGGACCTCGGCGTGCTGACGCTCGCGATCGACGGCGTCAACGAAGGCGACAAATACCATGAAAACCTGGATTTCGACGATTTGGGCGTCTTATCCAGGGCCGATAATTTCTCTCTGCCTGACTATCGCAACTTTGCGCTCTCGGTGAATGGCAGCCACGAGGTGACGCTGCTGAACGGCATCGTCTACGATACGATCCCGGGCGTCAACGCCATCACCGAGGACGGTTTCAGCGATACCGTTCTATCGCCGGGTTCTGCGCCCGTAAGCTTGAAAATGCTCGATGGCGGGGAATTCACCTTTCAGAGCGTTTCGATTGCCGAATTGTCGGCAGCGCCCTTCCACCTGACGCTCACCGCGCTGAACGACGGCCAGATCGTCTATCAGCAGGAGCTCGAGGTCGCCGGCCCCACTCTCGAGGTCAATCTCGAAGACATCGAAGAAATCCGTTTCGACTTCATGGGCAATTCTGTCGTGATGGACAATTTTTCGCTGTTTGCCTTGCTATAGGCTGGAGGGAGTCGAGGCGTTGCGGCATATCCCCTTCTCCCCGCGAGCGGGGGTCCGAAGGACGGGTCGAGACCTGTGGCTCGACCCCGGTTGGTGGCGGCAGCCGGATGAGGGGCTGTGGCCTATGCGACCTTCCTACTTCGGCCCGATCATCGTTTCCGGGCGAACGATTGCATCATATTCTTCCGACGTCACCAGGCCGCTGGCGAGGCTCTCTTCCTTCAGCGTCGTGCCGTTCTTGTGGGCGGTCTTGGCGATCTTGGCGGCTGCGTCGTAGCCGATCTTCGGGGCAAGTGCCGTCACCAGCATCAGCGAGCGTTCGAGGCCGGCCTTGATATTGTCCTCGCGCGCCTCGATGCCGACGACGCAATTGTCGGTGAAGGAGACGGCGGCGTCGGCGAGCAGCTGCACCGACTGCAGGAAATTATAGGCCATCATCGGATTGTAGACGTTGAGCTCGAAATGGCCCTGGCTGTCGGCGAAGGTCAGCGCCGCGTTGTTGCCGAAGATATGGATGCAGACCTGCGTCAGCGCCTCGCACTGGGTCGGATTGACCTTGCCGGGCATGATCGAGGAGCCGGGCTCATTTTCCGGCAGCGCCAGCTCGCCGAGGCCGGCGCGCGGGCCGGAACCGAGCAGGCGGATGTCGTTGGCGATCTTGAAGAGGGCGGCGGCGGCCGCATTGATGGCGCCGTGGGAAAAGACCATGCTGTCATGCGAGGCGAGCGCCTCGAACTTGTTCGGCGCGGTGACGAAAGGCATGCCGGTGATGGCGGCGATCTCTTCGGCGACCTTTTCGGCAAAGCCAACCGGCGCGTTGAGGCCGGTGCCGACGGCAGTGCCGCCCTGGGCGAGCTCGCATAGGCCGGGCAGGGTCATTTCGATGCGCTTGATCGCGGAGCCGACCTGGGCGGCATAACCCGAAAATTCCTGGCCGAGCGTCAGCGGCGTCGCATCCTGGGTGTGGGTGCGGCCGATCTTGATGATGTGGCTGAATTCGGTGACCTTCATGTCGAGGGCGGCATGCAGGTGCTTCAGGGCCGGCAGCAGGTGATGGGCGATCTGCTCGGCGCAGGCGATGTGCATGGCCGTCGGATAGGTGTCGTTCGACGACTGGCTCATGTTGACGTGATCGTTCGGATGCACCGGCTTCTTGGAACCCATGACGCCGCCGAGCATTTCTATCGCACGATTGGAGATCACTTCGTTGGCATTCATATTGGACTGCGTGCCTGAACCGGTCTGCCAGACGACCAGCGGAAAGTGGTCGTTCAGCTTGCCGTCGATCACCTCCTGGGCGGCGTCGACGATCGCTTTGCCGAGGGCAGGATCGAGCTGGTCGAGCGACATGTTGGCGCGGGCAGCGGCCTGCTTGACGATGCCGAGCGCGCGCACGATCGACAGCGGCTGCTTTTCCCAGCCGATCTTGAAATTGCCGAGCGAACGCTCGGCCTGGGCGCCCCAATATCGGTCGACGGCGACCTCGATCGGGCCAAAAGTATCGGTTTCGGTGCGGGTTGCGGTCATCGGCCTTGCCTTCCCTTTACATGCTGTTTTCGGGCATTTTCGAAAGATGAGGTCTTATAGGTTGGAAAGTCCGACAAGAAAACTGGACCCCGCGCGAAATATTGAAATCGGAAGTCATGTTTGCGCGGGCTTTTCGGCGTGCCTTTTAAGCCACTTTGGAAATTTTATGCGTCCGCGCGTTTTCGCCGGGCTGGTCTGGCGGCGAAAATTCGGTAAAAAATTAACTAATAATTTCATAATTTTGTGTGAACTGCTGGGCGGCGCCGGGCAGGATCTCCGTCACATAGAATTGAGTCCGCCGGCGCTGGCGGCGCACGCCGGTTTCTGATCAATGAGGCCCTACGCTGCTTGAATTTCGCGGGATTTGAGCTGAGAACAGCATGACACCGGGACTGGAATATATATGACCTTCGTTTTTAAAAGCGCGGCATCCGCGTTGGCAATTTCCTGCGGCGTGGCAGTGATGAGCGCCGCTCCCGCGCATGCTTACACACTGATGGATATGCTGCGCGGCGACAGGCAGCGGACCCAGAGCACTATCTTCATGGACCAGATGCCGCCCGGCCGCGTAGGCCAGCGGGGCGGCGTTGGCGGATCGCTCGGCGGGCTCGACCCGGAAGCGCCGCTGCCGAAAGTGAGCGGTCCGCGCGATTACACCTATAAAACCGAGACGCTGCAGTTCGTCGATACCGGCAGGTTCGCAGATCCGGTCGTCACCGGCGCGGTCGCCGATGTCTCGGGCAGCGGCGATGCCGCCGCCGAACCCGCCGTGCAGCGTCGTTTCCTGGCACAGGCCAAGGTGCGCGCCAATACCGACGTCGCCAAGGCGCTCGAAGCCTATTACGGCAACAGCCGCAATCCGCTCGTCTGGGTAGAGGGCAACCAGATCAACGACCGCGCCAAGTCGGCGATGCTGGCACTTGCCGATGCGGCCCTCGTTGGCCTCGACCCGGCGGACTACGCCGTCCAGACGCCTGATATCGATCCGGCCAATCCGGACCCCGCCTTCCGCGACCGGGCGCTGACACAGTTCGAGCTCGATCTCTCCGCCAAGGTGCTCGCTTTCGTCCAGGACACGGTGCGCGGCCGCATCGATCCGAACAAGATCTCCGGCTATCACGACTTCCAGCGCAAGGTGGTTAACCTGGCCCCGGTGCTGAAGCTTGCCCGCATGAGCCCGGATGTCGGCGCCTACATCGCCAGCCGCTCGCCCGATAGTCCACAATTCCAGGCGCTGAAGGCGGAGCTTGCCAAGCTTCGCGCCGCCGACGGCGGCAATGAGGAGCGAATCGTCGTTTCGCTCGACAGGCTGCTGAGGCCTGGCGACAGCTCGCCGGAGATCGCCAATATCGTCAAGGCGATCGGCAAGCACGGTTCCGAAACGCTGAGGACCGATCATGCAGCAACTCTTGCTGCTTACGCCGGCAGCATCGACTATTCGCCCGACATCGTTTCGCTGGTCGAGGATTTCCAGAAAGAGCGTGGGCTGAAGCCCGATGGCGTCATCGGCCAGGCGACTGTGCGCGCCATGACCGGCGGCGATACCAATGCCTCGAAGATCGACAAGCTCGTTGTCGCCATGGAACAGGCGCGCTGGCTGCCGGAGGATCTTGGTTCCCGCTACGTCATGATCAACCAGCCGGCCTACATGGTCTACTACCACAATGACGGCAAGGAACAGTTGTCGATGCGCGTGGTGGTCGGCGGCAAGAACAACCAGACCTATTTCTTCGACGACGAAATCGAGACGGTCGAGTTCAACCCGTTCTGGGGCGTGCCGCAGTCGATCATCATCAACGAGATGCTGCCGAAGCTGCGTTCGGATCCGAACTATCTCGACCAGCTCGGTTATGAGGTCGAGGTAAACGGCCACGCCGTCGCCTCGTCGAGCGTCGATTGGTACGGCTCGACCAACAATGTTTCGGTGCGCCAGCCGCCGAGCAGCGACAATGCGCTCGGCGAACTGAAGATACTGTTCCCGAACAGCCACGCGATCTACATGCACGACACGCCGTCGAAGAGTTTCTTCAAGCGCGACATGCGGGCGCTGAGCCACGGTTGCGTACGCCTTGCCGATCCGCGGGCGATGGCGGCCGCCGTGCTCGGCACGACGGTCGACGACGTCGCCAAGCAGATAGCCAGCGGGCAGAATCATGCGGTGCGTGTGCCGCAAAAGATCCCGGTCTATGTGTCCTACTTCACCGCCTGGCCGAACAAGGACGGCGTGGTGGAATATTTCGACGACGTCTACGGCCGCGACGCTTATGTCGACAAGGCTTTCGATGCGACGAGCAAGGCGCGTGGGGCGCAGATCTGATAATCAGCTCTGATTAGTGATGCTGACGGGTGGTCTTTGGGCCGCCCGTTTTTGTTATTTTCCGCGCGCACGAATGGAACAAAGCGGAGAGGGCTTGCGGCGTGATACCCCACGGCACGCCGGCAGAGAGTGAGGAACGGCTCCGCCTCAGACGGCGATCTTCTCCGCATATTCCCGCAACAGCGTTTCCACCAGTTCCGGTGTCAACGCATCGAAATGGGTGATGATAACATCCGGATCGAGGCTTGAAACCGGCACGTCGGAATAACCGAAAGGCACGGCGATCGACGGTACGCCGGCGTTTCTTGCCACGGCGATATCGTTGACGCTGTCGCCGATCATCACGGTGCGGGTGATGTCGCCGCCGGCGCGTTCGATGGTGCCGGTGAGGTGGCGGGCGTCGGGCTTGCGGTATTCGAAGCTGTCGCCGCCGGTGATGGCGTCGAAATACCGGGTAAGCTCGAGCTTGCCGAGCAGGCCGAGTGCCAGGCTCTCCATCTTGTTGGTGCAGACGGCGAGGCGGTAATCCTGAGATTTCAGCCGGTCCATGGCGGCGACCAGGCCAGGATAGGGTTCGGTCCGGCCGGGCATATTGCCGGCATAATGGGCGACGAAGCGCTCGACCAGCGGCGGCAGGGTATCGCTTTCGAGCGGATGGCCGCGCAGCCGGCAGGCGCGCTCGATCATCACGCGCGCGCCCTGGCCGACGAGATGGGTGAGGTCGTCATAGCTGACCGGTTCGAGGTCAAGGGCCGCGATTGTATGGTTCAGGCTCTCGACCAGGTCCACATGGGTATCGAGAAGGGTGCCGTCGAGATCGAAGACGACAAGCGCCGGGCGAGCGGGAACAGGGGTCAAGGGTATGTCTCTTTGAGCGATGGTCGTCTTGATGAGCGATGGATCGTCCCTGAGGAGCGATGGATCGTCCTGAGGTAGGCGATCGTGCGGCGGAAAGCAACGTCCGGCGATGGTCGGGAAGGCTGCAGGCCTCTGTTTCGGCTTTTCATTTTCCGTGATGATTTTGACTTTCGTTTGCCAGGCGAGCCGTGTAAACAGCACATCCAACGCAATATCAGGAGCTGGCG
>NZ_VSZV01000191.1:0-11498 GCF_008919455.1 Rhizobium sp. PEPV16 | reverse complement strand
TCGCCGCCAAGACACTGCTCGAGATTGCAGTCGTGTTGCTCGGCGCCTCGCTCAGCACGGCTGCCATCAGGCAGGCTGGACTGCCGCTTGTCGGTGGAGTTGCTGTTCTGGTTGCTCTTTCTTTGGCCGGCAGCTTTGTTATCGGGCGGCTCTTCGGGTTGTCGGCCAGCCTGGCGACCTTGGTTGCTTGCGGCAATTCGATCTGCGGCAATTCGGCGATTGCCGCTGCAGCGCCGGTGATCGGCGCCAAACCGGACGACATTGCGGCCTCGATAGCTTTTACCGCAGTGCTCGGCATCGGCGCCGTGCTGACGCTGCCGCTTCTTCACCTGCTCTTTGCTCTCAGTGCCGTACAATATGGCGTTTTCGCAGGACTGACAGCCTATGCCGTCCCGCAGGTCTTGGCGGCCACGGCCTCTGCCGGAGCCGTCAGCACCCAGATAGGCACGCTCGTCAAACTGATCCGCGTGGTGATGCTCGGACCCGTCATCCTCGTGCTCGGCGCAGTTCATGGCCGCCATCCTGGCGGTTCGGCGGTCAATCTCCGCCATGTTCTCCCATGGTTCATCCTCGGCTTTGCAGCGATGGCGGCGCTTCGTTCCCTCGACGCGATCCCGGCGCCGCTGCTGCCCGGGATGGCAGCTGTCTCCGCCGCCTTTACCGTCACCGCCATGGCTGCTTTGGGCCTCTCCGTCGATGTCAGATCCGTCGCTCATACCGGCGGTCGTGTCCTCGCAGCGGCGGCGCTGTCGCTGTTGGCGCTGGGGGCTCTCGGGCTTTGCCTGATCGGGTTGCTGAATATCGTCTGACCGAGGTGATATGCCCAAAATACTTGCAAAGATTCCGGTTGCCTTCCAAACGATCAGCGGCTAGCCTGTATATACAGGTCAGGCGGAAGCATAGATCGTCATGCGGGTCATCTCTTCACAGCAAGCTGCGGATCTTCTCGAAGACGGGATGACTGTCGCTGCCTCCGGTTTTGGAGGATGCTGCCATCCCGAGGCCATCACGGCCGCTGTCGAGGAGCGTTTCCTCGCCTCTGGAAAACCCCGCAACCTGACGCTTCTGTTTGCTGCCAGCACGGGCGATCGGCAGACGCGCGGCATGGGGCACTTCGGTTATGAAGGCCTGGTCGCCTGCGTGATTGCCGGGGGATGGCGCGGAACACCGCGCCTTGGAAAGCTTGCGATCGAGGAAAAGATCGAAGCGCATTGCTGGCCGCAAGGCGTCATCGCGCAGCTCTATCGGGCGATTGCCGCCGGTCAGCCTGGCGTGGTCACCCATATCGGGCTCGGCTCTTTCATGGATCCGCTTCATGGCGGCGGACGCATGAATGTGACGACACCGCGCGCGCTAGTCGAGCGTGTGTCGTTGCGCGGCAAGGAATGGCTGCTTTCTCCGTCGATGCCGCTCGACTGCGTGCTCGTGCGCGGGACGACGGCCGACGAAGACGGCAACATCACCCTCGAGGATGAGGCCTTCCCGCTCGACGTGCTCGCCATGGCACAGGCGGGCCGAAACTCCGGCGGTATCGTCGTCGTGCAGGTCAAGCGGATTGCCGAGCGCGGCTCGCTGCAGCCGAACGATGTTCGCATCCCGGCGGCGCTCGTCGATTATGTCGTCGTCTGCGATGATCCGGCCCAGCACGGCATCAGTTTCGCCGAGGCGGACAATATCGCCTATACCGGACGCGTCCGGATGGCGGTGAGCCGCCTGCAACCGGCGCCGCTGTCGGTCGATAAGATTGTTCAGCGACGCGCCTTCCTGGAACTGGCGCCGCTGAACCGCCCGACGATCAATCTCGGCATCGGCATTGCCGCGGGTATTGGCCGTATCGCCAGCGAAGAGGGATTCGACGATTATACGGTAACGATCGAATCCGGCGTCATCGGCGGCGTACCGGCCGAGGAGCTGTCCTTTGGCGCCGCCGTCAATCCGACCGCCATCATCCCACAGGCATCGCAGTTTGACTTTTACGACGGCGGCGGCCTGGATATCGCCTTTCTCGGCATGGCAGAGGTGGATCGGCATGGGGCGGTCAATGTCAGCCGCTTCAATAATTCCATCGTCGGGGTCGGCGGATTCACCAATATCTCGCAGACGGCCAAACATGTTGTCTATCTCGGCGCATTTTCGGCGGGCGGCGCGCAAATTGCGGTTGCCGACGGCAGGCTCGAGATCATCCAGGACGGCCGCCTTTGCAAGATCGTCGAGGCTGTCGACCAGATCAGTTCGAGCCCAGCCTTTGCGCCGGAGGGACAGTCCCAGCTCGTCGTCACCGAGCGGGCGGTTTTTCGGGTGATCGGCGGATGCTTGACGCTGACGGAGTTTGCCCCCGGCATCGATCTTGCCGCCCATGTTCTGGACCGCCTGCCGAAGGGCATCGCGGTGTCGGACCAGCTGAAGAAGATGGATGCGCGCCTGTTTTCGACCCATGCCATGAAGGACATTGCCCCATGAAAATCGATGGAGCCGCCATCATCGTCACGGGCTCGGCAACGGGTGTCGGGGCGGCGTGCGTCAAACAATTCGCCGAGGGCGGCGCCCGGGTGGTCATCAACTACAGCCGCAGCAAAAAAGAGGCCGATGAGACCGGCGATATCTGCCGCAGCCTGGGCACGGAGGTGGAGATCGTCCAGGCCGACGTTGCCGATGACGCGGCTTGCCGCCGGATGGTGGCGATTACAGTCAATCGATGGGGGCGGCTCGACGCCCTGGTGAACAATGCCGCAATGACGGTCAAATCCGATCCTTTCGATCTGGAAACATTGTCGGCCGAAGATTTTCAGAACGTTTTCGGTGTCAACGTTATCGGTGCCTATCAGATGTGCCGGGCGGCGGTGCCTGCGATGCGTGACAGCGGCGGCGGTGCGATCGTCAATGTCTCATCCAATGTTGCCTTTACCGGCGGCGGCAGCTCGCTTGCCTATACGGCCTCCAAAGGCGCGCTCAATGCGCTGACTTTGGCTTTGGCGCGCACCTGCGGTCCCGATATCCGCGTCAACGCGGTTTGCCCCGGCATCATCGATACGCGCTGGATGCGCGATACGCTCGGGCCGGATGCCTATGGAGCCATTGCCAAGCGATTTTCGGAAACCGCCCCGCTTGGCCGGGTCGCAACACCGGAAGACGTTGCCGGCGCCATTGTCTGGCTTGTTCAGGGTGCCGACTTCGTCACCGGTGAATTGCTTTCCGTTGACGGCGGCATCCGCCTATCCGGTGGCGCTCGCAAACCCGCGACATCGGGGGGAGCTGCATTGTGAAGCTGTCGGCTCAATCCATCCTCGATTTCCCGGTGCCGCAAGCGACACAAGTGGTTACCGCAAGGGATGCCATTCTTTACGCCCTCTCGGTTGGCTACGGCACCGACGCGCTCGACGAAAGAGCATTGAAATACGTCTATGAACGCGATCTTGTATCCGCGCCGACCCTTGCCAATATCGTGGCGCATCCGGGGCCATGGATGCAGCAGACAGGCGTCGACTGGGCGCGTCTGGTGCATTCCGAACATCGCTTGACGATCCACCGGCCGGTTCCCCTCGATGTGCCGCTCATCTCCCGCTCGCGCGTCTTGTCGGTGATCGACCGCGGCGTTGAGAAAGGAATGTTCGTCAGCTTCGAGCGCCTGATCGCGACCGCTGAACGTGATGAGCCAATCGCGACGATCGTCCAGACCAATGCGTGCCGCGGCGACGGTGGATGCGGCTCGGCGGGATCTGCGCCCGAACCGTTGCCGAAAGTCCCGGACAGAGAGCCGGACCTTGAATTCAATGTCGACATCCCTGACAACGCCGCACTGCTCTATCGCCTGAACGGCGATCGCAATCCGCTGCATGTCGACCCGCAGGCAGCCGGCAGGAGCGGCTTTGACCGGCCGATCCTGCATGGGCTATGCAGCTTCGGTTATGCGGGCTACGCCATTGTCGCTGCCATCGATCCAAGTATGGCGAGCGGCTTAAGCGCGATTGCGGCGCGTTTCAGCGCGCCGATCTTTCCCGGCGAAACGATCACCGTGCAGATGTGGCGGAACGATGCCGAGATTCGTTTCCGAGGCCTCGTTGCTGCGCGCGGCGCGACCATCCTCGACAATGGCATGGCGAGGTTGTCATGACGAAAGCGCTCAAACCCGCCGCCGGCGAAGCGCGCCATTATATCAGGATCAAGGAGCAGATCCTGGCCGAGATCGCCCAGGGCAAGCTGCAGCCGGGAGACCGGGTATCCTCTGAGAGCGAATTGGTGGCTGCATTCGGCGTCAGCCGTATGACGGCGAACCGGGCGCTGCGGGAGTTGATGTTCGAGGGTGTTCTCAAGCGATCCGCCGGGATCGGAACCTTCGTTTCACCAAAGCACCTCGACGTCGATCTGCTTCAAATCCGCAACATAGCCGACGAAATACTGGAACGGGGTCACACGCATAAGGCGGTTGTCGTCAAGGCCGGCTTGATGAAGGCGGATGCCAATGTTGCCGATGCGCTCGAACTCATCCTCGGCGCTGAAGTGATGCATTCGCTGATCGTGCACATGGAAAACGACCGGCCGATTCAGGTCGAGGAGCGCTACGTCAATCCGCTGGTCGCGCCCGACTATCTCTCGACCGACTTCCGCAGCATGACGCCGCACGAATATCTGACGGAGGTGGCTCCGATAACGGCATTCGAACATATCGTCCAGGCGGTCAAGCCGGATCCGGCGATACGCAAATATCTCGACCTCAGGAATGATCACCCTTGCCTGCGCGTCTTTCGAAGAACCTGGTCAGGCGAGGCCGTCGTGACCTGTGCGCTGTTATACTATCCCGGCGCGCAATATCGGCTGGAAGCACGGTCCACCAAGGGTCCCTCCAGACCCGTCGCCATTCTCGGAGAGAAACAGTGAGCGCTACCAATTCTCCATCGATCATCTTCAGCGCGGCGCCGCCGACGATCGAGGACATCGCAGCAATTGCCCGTAGTCACGCAAGGATCGAGATATCCGCCGAGGTCGAGGCCCGAATTGTGGCCGCGCGCGCCGTCGTCGACCGCTACACGGAAAGCGATCTGCCGGTCTATGGCCTGACGACGGGACTTGGGGCGGGGGTCGATACACGACTTGCAACGGAAGATCTGGTGGCGTTCCAGATGCGCGTGCCGCAAGCCCGCTCCGTCGGCGTCGGAGAGCCGCTTGCCCAGGAATCCGTGCGGGCAATGATGGCCGTCAGGGCCGCCGGCATGGCGGCGGGCGGCTCCGGCGTTTCGCTGAGAGTCTTCCAGGGTCTGATCGCCGCCATCAATGCAGGTGTGCATCCTGTCGTCCCCTCATTGGGCTCGATCGGTGCGGCGGATTTGGCGCCGCTTGCCCATATGAGCCGGGGCCTTCTGGGCTTCGGCGAGATCGAGCTTGGCGGCGAAGTGCTGCCGGCCGCCATCGCCCTTGAAAGGGCCGGCTTGAAGCCCCTCGAATTCGCGCCGAAGGACGGGCATGCGCTGGTGGTGGCCAACAGCCTCTCCATCGGCCTCGCCTGCTTGACGCTTGTGGATATCGAGCGGCTGTTCGATTGGTCCCTGAAGGCGATTGCCGTTAATTTCGAAGCGTTCCGGGCCAATGTCAGTGCCTTCGACGACCGCGCTCTGGCTGCGAGACCGGCCTTTGGGCAGCGCCGCGTCGCCGCTCAGCTGATGGAGCTTCTTTCGGGCAGCTCCTTGCTTGCCGCCGATGCAGCAAGGCGTCTGCAGGATCCTTTGAGCTACCGCTGCACGCCGCAGGTCTGGGGCGCGTTGCGGCATGCGATCGATGAGGCAAGGCAGGCGACTGACATAGAGCTCGTCAGTTCCAGTGACAATCCTGTCGTGATCGCATCCGAGGGCGTCATTCTTTCACACGGCAATTTTGACATGACCGCTTTTGTGCTCGCCTGGGAAAGGCTGGGGCAGGCGATGGCGCATTGTGCGGCAGGCACCGCCTATCGGATCATGAAGATCATGTCGCCTGGCATGTCCGACCTGCCACGTTTCCTGACCCCGATGGGCCAGAGCCGTACCGGTTTTGCGACCGTGCAAAAGACCGTCTCGGCCATGGAAGCCGAAATCCGCCATCTGGCCATGCCGGTTTCGCTTTCGCCCATTCCTGTCGCCGATGGTGTCGAAGACCAGGCATCGATGGCTCCCAGCGTTTTGGCAAAGGCGCAGGCGATCGTCGAGCGCCTGCGCTATCTGGTCGCCATCGAACTGATCGCATCGGTACAGGCCGTCGAGCTCAGAGGCGTCTCAGGTGAATTGGGCAAGGGATCGGCGGAAGCCTATGCCTTTGTCCGCACCCACGTCCCAGCACTTGAAGAGGATCGCGCGCAAGGGCCGGATTTTGCGACGATTGCCGCATTGATCGGGCGTGGCCCGCAATAAGCCGGTTCGCCACTGCCCCGGCAAGAAGGGCAGGGCGCCGACCGGTCATGCCGACGGTTATTCCGGAGAACCCGTCGGTTCGTTCATTGAAAAGTCAACAAGAGGGAATGACTATGAAAAATTGGACAAAAGGCATCTTTGCAGCCGGCATCATGGCAGCCGCCCTGTTCCAGTCTGCATCCGCAGAGACCATCAAGGTCGGCAGCAAGAATTTCACCGAGCAGTTTATCCTCGCCGAAATGTACGCCGCCGTTTTGGAAAATGCCGGCATCACCGTCGAGCGCAAGATCAATCTCGGCGGCACGCTGATTGCTCACCAGGCATTGGTGACCGGCGAGATCGATCTCTATCCGGAATATACCGGCACGGCGCTCGCTTCTGTCGTCAAGGGTGAGATGTCGACCGATGCCGAGAAGGTCTACACGCAGGTCAAGGACTTCTACGCCAAGCAGTTCAACCTCACCTGGCTGAAGCCGAGCGGCATCAACAATGGCTATGTCATCGTGGTCCGTCAGGAAACGGCGCAGGCCAACAATCTGAAGAGCCTGTCGGATCTCGCCAAGGTTTCCAAGACCCTGGTCTTCGGCGGCGGCGCTGAATTTCCGGACCGCGCCGATGGCTTGCCCGGCCTGAAGCGTGTCTACGACGCCGAGTTCAAGGAGTTCAAGCAGTTTGCCAAGCTTGGCCTTCGTTATGACGCGCTGGAACAAAAGGACATTGACGTTGCCAATGGCGCCGCGACCGACTGGCAGATCGGCTCGAAGAACCTCGTGCCGCTGGCAGACGACAAGGGTCTGTTTCCGCCCTACTACGTGGCCCCTGTTGTCCGCCAGGACGTGCTGAAGGCCAATCCGAAGGTTGCCGAACTGCTGGAAGCGGTCGGCTCCCTTCTCGACAATGAGAGAATGCGTGTCCTCAATGCCAAGGTCGAGACCGATCACGAGGAAGCCAAGGACGTGGCGGTCGAATTCCTCAAGGAAAACGGCCTGCTGCCGAAATGATTGTCACGCCCGCGGCCGGATATCGATCCGGCCGCGACCTGGCGTGGCGAACTTCTTACGGTGTTTGTTCGAAATCCGTCCGCTCAGCAGCCGGACTGGAATGTGGAGAAGCGGGAAATGCAGGAAATCTGGATCGATTATCTCAATGCTCTCGATGCCAAGGCGCTGGCGCTGACGGATGACGAGATTCTCGATGCGGTGTCGAAAGCGCTGGATGCGCAGGGCAGGGGCGAAACCGTCATCGAGCCGCGGGTTCATCTTGTGCCGGAGAGCTCCGACAAAGGCCATTTCAACGTGCTTCGCGGCTATGTCAAAGCGCTGAATTATGCCGGCGTCAAAGTCGTCGGCGACTTCGTCGACAACTACAAGGTCGATCTGCCCTCGGAGCTTGCGGTCCTCAACCTGTTCGATCCGAACACCGGCGTACCGAAGGCCATCATCGACGCAACTGCCATCACCGACATGCGCACCGGCGCCGTGACCGCCCTTGGCGCAAAATATCTCGCCCGCAAGGACAGCAAGATTCTCGGCCATATCGGCGCCCGCGGAACCTCCTACTGGAATGTCCGCCTTCTCGATCATCTCTTCGACTTCGATGAAATCCGCGTGCATTCGCGCCGCCCGGAAAGTCGTAATGCCTTCGCAAAGCGTCTTGAGGCAGATCTCGGCAAGGGGATCATCGTCACCGACAATTGGCAGGATTGCCTCAACGGCGCCGATATCATGGTCGAGGCCAGCCGCCTGCCGGAACCGGCGCCGCTGTTCAAGACGGAATGGGTGAAGAAGGGAGCCTTCGTCGTGCCTTATGGCACGATGAGCGCGCTTGAATTCGATCTCACCGATATCATGGACAAGGTCGTCGTCGACGATTGGGGACAATGCGGCCCCGGCAAGCCGTTCGGAGCGCTTCGTCGTCATGTCGATGAGGGCAAGGTGACGGCCGAGAATTTGCATGCCGAAATCGGCCAGATCGTCTGCGGCATGAAACCCGGCCGCGAGAGCGACGAGGAGACGATCCTGTTTTGGCATCGCGGCCTCAGCACGACCGACGTGGCGCTCGGCGCCGCCATGGTGGAGAAGGCCAGGGTGATGAATATCGGCCAGCGCCTGCGGTTTGCATAAATAGCCATGGTCATATGCAAGCCAATCGCCTGTTCGAGAATGTATAATCTCAGCCCGCGCATTCGCGGCCTGTGGGACGCGCTGTTTGCGTTGGTCAGCCTACGTTCCGGCGTCGAGCTCGAGATCATCGCCCATGCAGCACCGGCACCCTTGTCGGAATTATGGGCGAGGCCGGACATGGGAGCGGTCTTCATGTGCGGCTACCCGTTTTCGCGCACGCCCGAGGGCTTAAGACCGGCTGCCGTTGCTGCACCGGTCTCGAGCGAAGCATGGTCTTTGGAGCAGCCGCTCTATGCCAGCCACATCCTCGTCGCCTCCACCGGGCCGGTGAACGCGGTGGCGGATCTCGCTGCGGCACGCTGGGGCTGGACCGTGCGCGATTCCCAATCGGGCTACCACGCGGCGCGTTCCTTCCTTGCCGGCCAGGTTGCCGGGAAAATGAAGCCGAGCATGACGGTCGGACCGCTGCTCAACCCTTCAGGCATCATCGCCGCTCTCAAGGACGGCAGGATCGATGCGGGCGCGATGGATGCTTATGCCTTCCAATTGTTGTCGATGCACGAACGCGACGAAATCGATGGTCTTCGCATTCTGGCCACGACCGATCCGCTTCCTGCGCCGCTATTGGTTGCCGCGCAAACATTACCCGCGGACATCGCCACAGCGTTACAGCGGAGCCTCGTGACGTTGCATGAAACGTCTGAGGGAGCGGCGGCTTTGAAACGGCTCGGCCTCAGACGATTTTCGGCGGTCGTTCCGTCGGCCTACGATGTTCTGCCGCAGAGAGCCGACGACGCCGATCGCAGATTGGGGATCTCATGGTAGACAGGCGAACGAGCGCCCGGACGCGGAGGTCTCGACGATGAAATGGGTCCCTAAACACCTCGATCGGCTGTTCGAAGCGCTGTTGGAGCACCTGTATCTCGTTTTTTCCTCGGTCGGCATTGCCCTGGTGATCTCGCTGATCGTCGGGATATGGGCGGCAAGGCGACCGCGGAGCTTCGCGGTTATCATCATCTTCACCGGTATCCTGTTCGCCGTGCCGAGCCTGGCGCTGTTTGCGCTTCTCATCCCCATCATGGGGATTGGGGCGGCACCTGCCATTACCGGTCTTGCCGCCTACTCGCTGATGATCCTGATCCGCAATATCGGCATGGGGTTTCAGGCAATTCCGCGTGACATACTCGAAGCTGCCGATGGCATGGGCTACGGCACGGCGCGCCGGATCTGGGAGGTCGAGCTGCCGCTGGCGATGCCCTATATCGTCGGCGGCATCCGCATTGCCATGGTGACGGTCATCGGCATCGCGACTGTTGCCGCCTATATCAATGCCGGCGGGCTCGGCGTCATCATTTTCGAAGGCATCGACCAGCGGTTTCCCGAAAAAATCATCGCGGGCGGGCTGCTGACGTCATTTCTGGCGCTCTTTGCCGACTACTGTTTTGCATCGTTCGAAAAGCTGCTGCGCCGGCGCAGTGGAGGTAAAGCAGCATGATCGTTATCGATGCATTCAGCTGGATCTTCAGCAACTCCGGCGCCTTCTTCAACGCTTTCAATCGCCATCTTCTGATGTGCGTCCTATCGCTCGGCATCGCTTTCGTCATTGCCGTGCCACTCGGATTTGCCGTAGCACGGGCACCTCGAGCCGCCTTTGCCGTGGTCAATATTGCCGGCGCCTTGCGCTCCATCCCGAGCCTTGCGATCCTGTCGGCGGCGATGCCGTTTCTCGGCATCGGATTGTTGCCGTCGGTGGTCGCCCTCATCGTCCTTGCCGTGCCGCCGTTGCTGTTGAGCACGATCATCGGCATCCGCGAGATCGACGCCTCGGTGATCGATGCGGCCGATGGAATGGGTATGAGCGCCGGACAGATGCTGCGGGAGATCGAACTTCCTCTGGCCGTGCCCTCGATTCTGTCAGGCGTCAGGACGAGTGCCATCCAGGTCATCGGCGGGGCGGCGCTGGCCTCCTTCATCGGCGGCGGCGGGCTTGGCGATTTCATCAATGCCGGCATTGCGATCATGAACATGCCGCGTCTTCTCGTCGGAGCGGTTCCGATCGCCCTACTCGCGATCTTTGCGGAATTGGCGTTCGGCGCCCTGGAGCGCGTTTTCACTCAACGGCGGTAAGCGGCCGAAAGCGGATATCAGGATGATTCATCTCGACCATGTTACGAAGAATTACGACGGAAGCGGCTCGCATGCGGTCGACAATCTCGATCTCCTGATCGAGACCGGTTCGACGGTTGCGCTGATCGGTCCTTCGGGCTGCGGCAAGACCACGACCATGCGCATGATCAATCAGTTGGAGACGCCCACGGCGGGACGGGTGCTGGTCGATGGCAGAGATATCGCCCGGGTCGATCAGAAAGAACTGCGCCGCAGCATCGGCTATGTCATCCAGCAAGTTGGTCTGTTTCCGCATATGTCGATCGCACGCAATGTCGCGACCGTGCCGCGGCTTCTCGGTTGGGAAAAGGCGCGCAGCGATCGTCGGGTCGACGAGCTCCTGGATCTCGTCGGACTTGATCCGACCATCATGCGGCAGCGCCTGCCACACGAATTGTCGGGCGGGCAGCGCCAGCGCGTCGGTTTCGCGCGCGCTCTCGCCGCCGACCCTGCCATCATGCTGATGGACGAACCGTTCGGTGCGATCGATCCGATCACTCGCGTTCGGCTTCAGGACGAATTCCGGGATATTCTCAGGAAGGTGAAGAAGACCGTCGTCATCGTCACCCATGACCTCGATGAGGCAATCAAGATGGGTGATCGCATCGCCATCATGCGGGATGGTCGCCTCCTTCAATATGATACCCCGCAGGAAATCCTCGCGCGTCCCGTTAATGAATTCGTCGAGAGTTTCCTCGGTCCCGACCGGGCTATAAAAAGGCTAAGCTTGATTGCCGTATCGATGATCATGACTGCTCCGGAACCGTCGAAAGGCGATGCCGAGATTGCCGCTGATGCCACGGTTCACGACGCCTTGGCGCTCATCCTCTCC
>NZ_VSZV01000219.1:8894-14198 GCF_008919455.1 Rhizobium sp. PEPV16 | reverse complement strand
TTGTAGCGCTGTTCTGGCCGGCCGGCACGCTCGACTGGCCGCGCGGCTGGATTTTTCTCGGCCTGTTCCTTGTGCTGACTGCTGTCGCAATCATCTGGATCTGGCGGACGAATCCGGAGCTGTTTGCGGCGCGCAGCCGATACCAGAAGGGTACAAAATCCTGGGACGCCGTGGTGGCGACGCTGACGATCATTCTCTTTGCTGCCATTCTTCCGGTCGGCGCATTCGATGACGGACGTTTCCACTGGGCGCCGCAGCCCGATTGGGTCGTCTTGATCGGCTATCTCCTGATGACATCAGGTTATCTCGGCCTGACCTGGGCGCAATCGGTCAACCGGCATTTCGAGCCGACGGTGCGCATTCAGACCAACCGCGACCTCAAGGTGATCGACACCGGACCCTACGCCGTAATCCGCCATCCCGGATACGCAACCGCCATCGTGCTCAGCGCCGGCATGGCGCTGTCGCTTGGATCGCTCTACGCGCTGATCCCCGCCGGCCTGCTCGTCGTCGTCCTCTTCGGCCGCACGCTCGGCGAGGAGGCCGAACTGCGCAAGGGCCTCGAAGGCTATGCGGAGTACATGGAGCATGTGCGGTGGCGCTGGATTCCGGGCGTGTGGTGAGCGGCGGAGCAGGCGGAGAGGGCGCCTGACCACCCGCCTCCGTCCTTCGAGGCTCCGGCCTTTGGCCTGCGCACCTCAGGATGAGGGCTGATCGGTGTGCCGTGTGGTTGGGAGGCTGATGGGTGTCTGGCAGGCTGATGAATTCGCGACCGTCATCCGTCGCCCTTCTCTCACCTGCGGCCCTCTCTCCAGCCTCATCCTGAGGTGCCCCGCAGGGGCCTCGAAGGACGGGGCTGGCCACCTGCCGCCGAGGTACCCAATCACCCGATCTGTTTGAGATCGCGGGCGAAGCGTTGCCAGTTGGCGACGTAGTTTTCTGCCGAGCGAAGGATGGCTTCGATTGCCGCCTCGTCGAGCACGCGCACCGCGCGGGCAGGAGTTCCGACGATCAGGGAGTTGTCGGGGAAATCCTTGCCTTCGGTGACCAGCGCATTGGCGCCGACGAGGCAGTTGTTGCCGATCTTCGCACCGTTCAGGATGGTCGCACCCATGCCGATCAGCGTGTTGTCGCCGATGGTGCAGCCGTGGAGGATGGCGTGATGGCCGATGGTGCAGTCTTTGCCTATCGTAAGCGGGAAGCCCATGTCGGTATGGGCCATCACGCCTTCCTGGATGTTGGTGCCTTCGCCGACGGTAATCGGCTCGTTGTCACCGCGCAGCACGGCGCCGAACCAGATGCCGACATTCTCGCCGAGCTCGATCTGGCCGATGATATTGGCGTCCGGTGCGATCCAATAGAGGCCAGCGGCGGGCAGTTTCGGCGTCGATCCGCCAAGTGCGTAGACGGGCATCGCTTTCTCCTCAGACGACCTCGACCGATAGGGTGGCGACGCCGTCGATGCCGCAATTGATGCGATCGCCCCTGGCCACCGCGCCGACGCCGGCGGGCGTGCCGGTCATGATGATATCGCCCGGTGCGAGGGTGAAGAGCTTCGACAGTTCGGCGATGATCTCCGGCACCTTCCAGATCATCTGGTTGAGATCGCCGTCCTGCACGCGCTTGCCGTTCTGTTCCAGCCAGATCCTGCCTTCGGCGGGGTGGCCGAGGCGGCTTGCCGGAATGATCGAAGAGACGGGAGCGGAATGTTCGAAGGCCTTGCCGACTTCCCAGGGACGACCGAGCTTCTTTGCCTCGCCCTGTAGGTCGCGACGGGTGAAATCGATGCCGACGGCGTAGCCGTAGATGCAGTCGAGCGCGTCGGCGGCCTTAATGTTCGCGCCACCCGATTTCAGCGCCAGCACGCACTCGACCTCGTAATGCACGTCGTTCGACAGCGGCGGATAAGGAAAGGCCTTGCCCGCCGGCAGCAGGTTGTCGGCATTCTTCTGGAAGAAGAAGGGCGGCTCGCGGCTGGGATCATGGCCCATCTCGATGGCATGGTCGGCATAGTTGCGCCCGACACAATAGACGCGGCGCACCGGAAAACGCTCGGCGCTGCCCTCGACCGGCAGCAGCACCGGTTGCGGAAGCGGGATGACGGTGACGGGATCGGACATTGGCGGGATCTTCCTGTTTACGAGTCTTGCGCCATCTTAGACGGAAAACATCGCGGCGGGAAAGCCGTCCTTGGCGTCCGGCTTCGGTGCATTGACGCTGTCATGGTCGCGGGGTAACCTTGGCCATGAGCAGGATTTTTAGAGTTTCGATGACGTCTACGACCACCGCGCCGCGGTGGGTGGTAGACGCGTGAACTGAATCATCGCTGCTAAGACCAACCCGCCGGAGACGAGCGGGTTTTTTGTTCCCGCCCGTGTCCGCATTCGAGGACGAGATCGTGGACGATATCCAGAAGCATATTCTTGCGGAGCGGGCGCTGGCCGCTGCCCGCCACTGTGTCGCCAGCCGCTTTGCCGGGGCTGCTTTCAGTTATGTGGCCGGTTCCCTCATGCGTGGCGAGGGAACCGCGTTTTCGGATATCGATCTGGTCGTCGTGTTCCCGTCGCTCGAAAGAGCCTGGCGGGAATCGTTCACTGAAGACGGTTTCCCGGTCGAGGCCTTCGTCCACGATCCGCAGACACTGGCGCATTATCTCCATCAGGATGCCGACAGCGGTTATCCCATCATGGTCAACATGATTGTCACCGGCAGCATACTGGGGCCGGATATCGACAGCGCCCACGTCATCCAGGCAAGGGCGGCAAGGATGCTGGCGGCAGGACCCAAGCCTCTTGCCGGGGCAGACTACGACTTGCTGCGCTATCAGGTCACCGATCTGGCCGACGATCTGCGCGGAACGCGCCCGCCCGAAGAGATCGCCGCCATCACCGCACTCCTCTACCAAAAGCTGGCCGACCTGATTCTGCTCGGACGTGGCACATGGAGCGGTCGCGGCAAGTGGGCGCCGCGCCTCATGAAGAAGCTCGATGCGCAATTGGCAGCCGAATTCGACGCGGCGTTCAGTCTGGCGGCAGCAGGCGACGGCGTCCGATTCCTGGCTTTGGCCGATCGGGAGCTTGCCTTGCATGGCGGCCGTTATTTTGAGGGGTTCAGACAGGATGCGCCGCTGGAAGCGCGCCGCCTGGGATAGTATCGATTTGCGTTGACTGCGTTCTGCGCGGTTATTCCTCGCCGGACTCGACCAGCGCCTCCCGGACGATCACGTAATAGGGGGCAAGCTCGGGAATATCGGCGGCGAGCCTGTCGAAGGCGGGGTCGGATGGCGCAAGGGTGCCGGCGTATTTCGCCGCGATGAAGGCCTGGTGGGCAGCAAGGGCTTCGGCTTCGGCCTTGTGCACGACGGTATAGACCGGCGAAGGCACGGTGCGACCTTTGACGATGATGCGATCGAGCTCAACGACCGTGTAGGTGCCGGCGACCAGCCTTGCGGTCTCCTCGCCGAGCAGCAGGGCCACGCCATAATTCTTCGAGGCGCCTTCGAGGCGGGAGGCGAGGTTGACGCTGTCGCCGAGGCAGGAATAATCGAAGCGGCGGGTCGAGCCCATATTGCCGACGATGCATTCGCCGGTGTTGATGCCGACGCCCATCTTCAAGACGTGGGGCTTGCCGCCGCGTGCTGCGGCTTCCCGTTCCAGCTCACGGTTGAGGTTCGAAATCGCGGCCTGCATGGCGAGCGAGGCTTTGACTGCGTGGAGCGCATGCTCGGGATCGTCGAGCGGCGCATTCCAGAAGGCCATGATGCAATCGCCCATATATTTGTCGATCGTGCCGCCGTGATCCATCACCACGTCGGAGAGCGGCGTCAGCAGCCGGTTGATCAGGCCGGTCAACTGCTCCGGATCGTCCTTCAGTGTCTCGGCGATGGTGGTGAAGCCGCGTACGTCGGAAAATAGCACCGAGAGCGTGCGCCGCTCGCCGCCGAGCTTCAGCTGTGAGGGATCGTTCGACAGGCGTTTGACGAGATCTGGCGAGATATATTGGGCGAAGGCGCGGGTGATCTGGCGCTTGTTGCGGCGCTCCTCGGCAAAATCGAAGGCGGCCTGGCCGAAGACGACAGAGATATAGGCGACGGTCGGGCCGAGCGGCGAGACGAAGAGATGGGCAAGCCGCATGCCGGCGGCACTGACGGCAGCGAACGCAAGGAGGGCCGCCGCGCTGGTCACGATAGTCAGCCATCCGGTTGCGCGCCAGACGGTGGTTGCGGCCAGCAGCACCGATACCAGGATGCACGCGGCGACCGTCGGCAGCCGGGCCTCCGCGATCGACAGGCCGCTGCGGATATTGTCGTAGATCGTCGCCTGGATCTCGACGCCGGAGACGAGCTTGCCGGTATGGACGGTGTAGGGCGTCGCGAAGGCATCGACGCCGCCTTTGTCGATGGCGGGCGCATTCTGCAGGCTGAGGCCGACCAGCACGACGCGGTCCTTGAAATAATCCGGCGGCAGCAGGTGCTGTGGATCGAGCGCCTGATAGTACGAGACGGTGGGATAGCTGCGGGCCGGGCCGAAGGACTGGATGAGCCGGCCGGCCGGCAAGGTCTCGGGGGCCACGCCGGCGACCTTGGTCAGCATGGCGGCAAAGCCGTCCTCATAGCCCGGGATGCGCCGGAAGGTGCCGTCGCCGCTGAGTTCGACGGAGGCGATGCCGGTCACGGCACCTGCCTCGGTGAGCTGCGGCAGGGGTGTCGCGCGGATCAGCTGCGAGGCCTGCGGCGTTTCGATCAGCGTTTCGTCGCCGGCAAGCACGGTATCGGGGCCGACCGCTTTGGTGATCGCCGCGTCATTATCGGGGTTCGAGGGCTCGGCCATGATGATGTCGAAGCCGATGACGCGGGCGCCGGCGGCGCGCAGCTGGCTGATGAGCTCGGCATGTAGGCTGCGCGGCCAGGGCCATTGCGCATTGATATCGGCAAGCGAGGGTTCGTCGATCGCGACGATGACGGGTCCGCCGGGCGGCGGACGGGGATCGTCGACTGTCGAGAGATAGTCGAAGCTTCGGAGCTCCAGCAGCGACCAGGCGGGCAGGCGCGATAGAAAAGAGATGGCGATCAGCGTCGTCAGCGACAGCACAAGCAGCCTGAGATGTCGGCTCCTGGTCTGCCCTGCCTGCCGCGACTTCTCCTGCGGCCGCATCAGAAGCGAACTTTGAGCGTGCCCTTGAAAGCGCGGCCCCAGCCGGGCACTCCAGGCGTGATCTCGAAGTCCTCGTCGAGCAGGTTATAGGCGGCTGCCTCCAGCTCGATGCGCTTATCGAACGGTTCCCAGACCAGGTGGGCGTCGAGGC
>NZ_VSZV01000219.1:0-8876 GCF_008919455.1 Rhizobium sp. PEPV16 | reverse complement strand
CGGGCTTGGTGCCAAACCGATCGCCATCGCGCTCGCCGATATAGTTGGCGGCGACCGTCGCCTTGACCTTGGCTTCGTTGACCCAAGTCAGCGCAATCTGTCCGGAATTCTTCGGTATGAAGGGAAGAGGGCCGCCATAGATCGGCTCGAGCGGATCCCTGTTTTCCGAATCCATATAGGCATAGGTAGCCGAAAGGCCGAAACCATGGCCGAGCACGACGTTTGCGGTGACGGCAGCGCGATCGATGCTGCCGCGCGAGATCGGCAGGCTGGTATCCGACGGAAGCGAGATCATCGGAAAATCGATCGAGAAATCATGCAGCTCCTGGTGTTGATACTCGACCGAGGTGAAGAATCGATCAGTCCATTCGGCATCCCACTGCAGGGCGACCGTATCCGTGTAGCCCTGCGGATTGGCGGAAAACTGGTTAGCCTGAAGCCCGAGGACGCCGATGGGGGCAAGGGTCGGAATACCAATATCAAAGCTCTGACGCATGAAGGCAGCACGCAGCCAGTGGTTTTGAATCGGCGCCCAGGCGAGGCCGAAGCGCGGCTCCAGCCGGGTGATGTCAATGCCGTCGCCCTCCAGGCGGGTTGCGAACAAGGCGTATTCGCCCTTGAGATCCGGCGTGATCTCATGCAGCACATCGACATAGGCGCGGCCGATATCGATAGTGTTCTCTGTGCGATCGGTAGGAGCTGTCAAGCCTAGGAGCGTCGCATCGACGGTGCTGCTGGCATCCAACCAGCCGCCTTCGAGGCCGTAGCGAAATGTCAAAGGCCCGGCACCTATGGAATGGCTCAAAGCGCCGATATAGGTTTGGGATTCGGTCTTCTGAGTGACGTTGGTAAAGGGAATGATGAAGGGAACCCCTCTGCCGATAAACACGGGGTCCAGGTCGACATCAAGCACGCTGTTCGTATTCGATTTGCTTCCCGAATAAAGCAGTGCTCCATTCAACACGTTTTCATACGCAAAAGTGTGGCTCCAGCCGATGCCGGCATATGTGCTTTCTCGTACAGTCTCCTCTGTCGTGTAGAGAGGCAGCGGGATAGGGACACGGAACAGGAGTTCCATGAACCCGGTGTTTGACGATAACGCGTTTAGAGTTCCGTCATTCTTGCCGTGGTTGACGAAGGCTACCACGCGATCATCAGGCGTGACCGTTGCCGTCAGATAACCGTTGGCGCTCAGCAGCTTGTTATCCGTCTGGACACCGCCGAAATCCTGGTAGTCGCGGTCGAGTGCCAGCTCTTCCCAGGTCAAGTTGCCATAGAAGCTGATCGGGATCGTCGCGTTCGAATAACCTTGGATATCGGCCTCGCCGATGCGTCTCGTATGGCCGTCGACGCTGTTGATGCCGCCGCCGAGCGAGCCTTCGATGAAGGGCACGTCAAACAGGGTTACCGAGCGTGAGCGGCCGGAAAGCATGTGCGGCGAAAACAACAGGCCCTGGATGAAGGATGAGTAGCTCGACGCGTTGCCGCGGTTTTGGATGATATTGTCGTCGCTGAAGCTGGTCGCGTTGACGAAAGGAAAGATGCTGCCCTTGATCGACTGATCGATATAACCCGTGCCGTTGAAAGGATCGAAGACGGCATCGCCGTAATAGCGGCCCCAGGCATCCAATCCTTGCAGGCGGAAGGCGTCATTCAGTGTCGAACCGGCGCTCGCATTGGCGCCGAGGCCGCTGTAATCGCCGCCGCGGGCGCGCGAGCGGCGCAGGAATTCCTGCGCGTTGCGGATCGCGCCATCTGCATCGTAATCGTCGATATCGATCGCGGTGCGGAAGGACGAGATAACAGGATCGTCATCGTCGAGGCGGTTGGCGTTGTCGAGCGCCTGCTCGGAGGGAAGCCGGTCGCCCTTTTCGTAATGGGCGGCGGCGAGCATGAACTGGGATTGCGAATGCGCGGGATTGGCGGTGCTGGCGGCAAGCAGATCTTGCAGCGCCTTGTCGCGCTCGCCGGACTGCAGGTAGTAGCGTCCGCGGGCAAGCAGGGCATGATCGAAGGACGGATCAAGCGCGATCGCGGTGTCGATTTCGCGTTTGGCTTCCTTCATGCGCGCCTGATCGAGATAGAGGATCGCGAGGTTTGCGTGCAGCAGCGGGTCCTGCGGATCGAGCTCGATCGCCTTCTTGAAGGCCTTTTCCGCTTCGCCATTGGCATCGCGCGAGCTCTGCAGCAGGCCGAGAGAATTCAGCGTGCCTGATGCGCCGGGGGCAAGAGCGATGGCGCGGTTCAGGTCCGCGAGCGCGCCGTTGATATCGCTTTCATAGCTTGCCTTGTAGCCTGCACGGGCGGAGAGCGCCATCGGATGATCTGGGTCGAGCGACAGCGAGCGCTCTATCGCTTCCTTCATCTGCTCACGGTCGTCGGTGAGCTCCGCCAACTGGGCGCGAACCGCCGGCAGGGTCGGATCATCGGGATAGCGCTGCTCCGCTTTCTTTATGATCTCGAGCGCTGCGCGCGGGTTTTTTAGGAAGCCTGTCGTATAGGCCTCCATGATTGCGCCATAGGGGCCGGTGGTGTTGGCCGGCGGCTGTTCGGCATGGGCGGGGTCGGCCAGCGAACGGGCGAAATAGCCGCCATATTGGGCCATGTTGCGGCGTGTCGGGTCGAGATGCGGCAGGGCCTTCTGGAAGAGCCTGGCGGCATCGCCATAACGCTTTTCCGAGCCGGCGATGGTGGCGTCGATCAGGTCGACGCGCGCCTGCTGGGCTGTCGTCAGTTTGCGGCCACGGATATTCTGCAGCGTTGCGGCTGCAGCCTGGCGTCCGTCGAAGGCGCTCTGCACTTCGGCAAGTTCCAGCCAATCTTCGGTGGTGCGGCGCTCCGGCGGCAGCCCTAACAGGCGGCGGCGTTCGGTCGCCATGCGGTCGGCCCGCAGCGGCGAAGTCGGCATCAGGTCGAAGCCGTCGCGCAAGTCCAGATAGAAGAGCATCTGTTCGCGGTCGTCAGGATTGACGCTGATGATCTTGCTCGGCGCCTGGCCGATGGTCGCGACCGCCCCTTCGCCCTCGTTCACCTCGACGCTGCCCTGCGGGTTGCTGAGCGCTACGCGGCCTTCGAGCACGATCATCGAGGTTTTGGCGCCCTCGACGGTCATGGTCCAGTCGGTGCCGCGGATGGCGGCGGCGGCGGCCGGTGTTTCCACCGTCAGGCCCTGGCCGCCACGCTCGGCGCGTGCCCAGATGGTGCCGGATTGGAGATTGAGCACGGTATCGCCGCCGGCCGCCATCTTCTTCACCTGCAGCGAGGAATTGCGGCCGAGGCGGACCTGAGTGTGGTCGGAAAAGACGATGGCGAGTTGGCCGTTGGCATTGGTGCGCAGCACGTCGCCGGTCAGGAGATCCTGATTGATGTCGACGACACGCCAGTTCGACACGTCGATGAAGCGGACTTCCTCGCCGATCTTGCGTGCGATGACAGAGCCGGCGACCGGCGTAGCGCGCGGCACGGGATCGGCCATTGCCGGCAGCCCAAAACCGGGCACGGCAAACACCACCGCCATCCCGACGCGACAGATGTTACTGGAATAACCCCGCATGTCCTCGACCCCATACCCCGCTTCCCCTTTGTCCGTGTAGAGTGGAAAAGTCAAGCATGTTGCACACGTGTTCTTGCTTTCGTCGTCAAGTGTAATATCAGAGAAACACTTGATGGCGGAGTATTCACGTGAGCGAATTTGAAAGTGCACCTGAGGTTATGCTGAGCAAGCCGTCGAGCGGGGACGTCAGCACCGAGTATTTCGATCATATCAAGAAAATCAACGACATATTTTATGATCAGATCAAAATATCCGACCAAAAGGCTGCCTATATTTTTACTTTCATGCTCGCCTTTCTGGTGAGCTCCAGCGAGGTGAGGGCCGTGTTCAGCCTGGGGCGTTACACCGGCGGCACGCCGGGCAGCATGCTCTTTTCCGGCCTGCTTGCGGCAGCCTCGGTCTTCTCGATCCTCTCGGCAATTCTTGTTGTGCTGCCGCGGCGTCTCGGCACCTCCACCTCGCTATTCTGGGGCGCCTGGCCTGATCATCGCGATATGTTCTTCGAGGCCGCGCTACGCCGTGACGAGCGCTACCTCTTCGACCAGTATCTCGAAAACGCCAACATTCTATCGGCCATCGCCCGCAACAAATACCGCTGCGTCACCTTCGCGTTTCGTGGGCTGATGGTAAGCGTGATCGCCTATGTGCTGCTGTTGATTGCTGTGTGAGGGAGTAGGCGGCGAAGCCCAGCGAATGCGCTGAGCGCAGGCGGCCAAGAATGCAGGGCGCGCCGAGGCGCGCCCGCCCGTTCAATCTTCGATTTCGAGAACGAGCTCGAGCTCGATCGGCACGCCTAACGGCAGGCTGGACACGCCGAGGACGATTCGGCCGGAGAGTTTGTCTTCGCCGAAGACCTGGAGCAGCATTTCGGATGCCCCATCGGCGACCTTTGGGTGGTCGCGAAAATCGCCTTCGGTGGCAATGTAGACGCCGAGCTTGACGACCTTCGCCACCCTATCCAGCGAACCGAGATATTCCTTGGCGGCCGCAAGGGCGCTAAGGGTCGCTGTCTCGGCGGCCTTCCTGCCGTCTTCGGCCGTCAGCGCGCCGCCGACGCGGCCGATATAGCGGGGCTTGAGGTCGACGACCGGCAGCATGCCGCTGAAGAAGACCAGCTTGCCGGTTCTGACCGCCTCGACATAGGCGCCCAAGGGCGTCGGCGGTGGGGGAAGGGCGATGCCGAGATCCTGCAGCCGCCGTTCCGCGCCGGCTGCCTGCGCTTTTGCATGGTCTACCATTTGCCCAGATGTGCGCCGCCGTCGACGTGCAGCACCTCCCCGGTGACACGCGGAGCTTCGGTGAGGAAGACGACCGCATCGGCGATCTCCTCGACATTGGAAATGCCTGCCATCGGCGACAGAGTGCTCAAGAAGTCCTTCGGGTTGTCTTTGTGCAACGGCGTGTCCACCACGCCGGGAGCGACGATATTGAAGCGAATTCGCTCGTTCGCATATTCCATCGCCAGGTTCTTGGAGATGGCGTTGATGCCGCCCTTTGTCATCATCGAGACTGAGGCGGAGAAGCCGGCGATCGGATGATCGGTCAATGGGGTGGTGATGCTGACGACGCTGCCGCCCGTTTTCTGCGCGAGCATCTGCCTGACGACCTGTTGGGTCAGGTGGATGAAGCCTTCGAGATTGGTCGAGGACAATTTCTCGAAGTCGGCCATCGTGAACTCAACGAATGGCTTGGCTAGAAAAATGCCGGCATTGTTGACGAGTGCGTCGATCGAGCCGAAGCGATCGATCGCAGTCCTTGCCACCAGCGCTGCGGTTTCGGCATCGCCGATGTCGCCATCGACGAGCGCCAGCCTGTCCGAGGCTTGGAAAGCCTCCGAAGCACTGACCTGGCGCGAGGTAGCGACGACATTGTAGTCGCGCTGGATGAAGGCGTTGACGAGGCCGGCTCCGATACCCTGGGAGGCGCCCGTGACGATGACTGTTTTTCTCGTAGTCATGCTGATCTCCATAATCTGGTTCGGGCAACGCGGGCCTTGCGGTTGCAAAGGCGGGGGTCGCTCGAGATGGGGCTGCTGCGAATGCGCCTCCATCGGGTTGTGGTTGTTTTCGCAAGGTGAATATGGCGAAAACTCCATTACTCGATTAGATGGAAATATATGGATTCTCTTTTGCATCCATGCAAAAATTAGCGCATGGCCGATCTGAACGACATCGCCGTTTTCGTGAAGGTGGCGCAATACGGCAGCTTCAGCCGTGCTGCCCATTCCCTCGGCATGCCGGTATCGACCGTCAGCCGGAAGGTGACGTCGCTGGAGGAGCAGCTCGGCGTGACGCTCATACAGCGGACGACCCGCAAACTGAGCCTGACCGCGCAAGGCCGCGCCTATTACGACAGGTGCAGCGAACCGCTCGCCCATCTCGTCGACGCCGAGCAGGCGCTCACCGAGACACAGAGAAAACCGGAAGGTCTGCTGAAGATCTCCGTGCCCGTCATCTTCGGGCAGGAGGTCTTCTACGAATTCATCTCATCCTTCCTGAAGACCTATCCCAATATCCAGGTCGATCTCTTCGTCACCAACCTGTTCCTCGATCTGATCGCGGAGAACATCGATCTCGCCATCCGCTTCGGCGATCTTAAGGATTCCTCCATCGTGGCGCAGCGGCTCGGGAAGAGCGTGCGCTATCTGGTCGCCGCACCGGATTATCTGAAGGCCAGGGTGCTTCCCTTGAAGCCCGAAGACCTGAAGGACCATCAGTGCGTGCTCTTGAACGGCCGCAACGGCGAGGCAGAATGGCATCTCGTGAGCCGTCGCAAATCGGTTCGCCTGCATGTGTCGGGGCCGGTATCGAGCCGGGATTTCGATGCGGTGAGCGCCTTTACCTATCGCGGACACGGCATCGGCCTGCTGCCTTCGACTTATTGCGACGAACAGATCAGAAGAGGCGAACTTGTCCGCCTGCTGCCGGACTGGTCGTCCGAGGAAATTTTCGTGCACGCCGTCTATCCCACGCGCCGCTTCCTGCCCTCCCGATTGCAGGTCTTTCTCGAGGCGCTGAAAGCATGGAAGACCCCCTTGTGGCTTCCCTTACATTGAAGGCTTCCGATTCCATCACCGAAAATTGAAGCCGTGCGCGTGGGCGAGCGTCCTCCCTCGGCCAAGCTGTGTTAGAGTTCGCCGGCTTGCATGGCGCAGGGATTGGATTGCCAATGCTGACGACACTTGCGGTGCTCATGAGTCTTTCCGGCATCGTCCCCATCGCGCAAGCGGGGGGAAGCGAGGTCGATGTGACCCTCGTACTTGCCGTCGACACCTCGCGGTCGATGGATTTCGAGGAGATCGGCATCCAGCGCGAGGGCTATGTCGAAGCGCTCAAGCACAAGGAATTCATCGACGCGGTCAAGGGCGGGCTGACCGGCCGCATCGCCATCAGCTATTTCGAATGGGCAGGCTATGTCGTCCAGGATTCCGTCATCGACTGGCAGGTGATCGAGACGGAGGAGGATGCGATTGCTTTTGCCGACAAGCTCGAAGCCCGGCCGATTGCCACGCAGCGGCGCACATCGATCTCCACTGCGATCGCCCAGGGCGCCAGCATGATCGTTTCCAGTCCCTTTCAGTCCAGGCGGCAGGTGATCGATGTCTCCGGCGATGGGCCGAACAATTCCGGCGATCTCGTCACCCCCGCCCGCGACAAGGCGGTGGAAGCCGGCATGATCATCAATGGCCTCGCCATCATGCTGCGGCCCTCCGATGCACCCAACGGGCTCGATAAATATTATGCAGATTGCGTGATCGGCGGTCCCGGCGCCTTCGTGCTGCCTGTCCGCAAAATCGAGGATTTCGCCGTTGCCGTGCGCCGCAAGCTGGTGCTGGAGATCAGCGGCAATTCCCCGGCGGCGACGGTGCAGAAAACAGCCGGCGCCGAGGCGGGTGCCGACTGCCTGATCGGTGAGAAGCAGTGGCGGGACATCTTCGACCGTTGATGCCAGAACAGGATGATTTTAGGCCGGGTCGGCCTAAAATCTCAATCCTGTTCTGAATTACATAGTTAGAGCATGATGTCGTCCGAAAACCGCGCACACTTTTCGGCATCATGCTCTACCGGATCAGCGCGCCGAAATTATATCAGTCAGTATCTGATAAGCGGCGGAGATGCGATCCTCGTTGGGATAGTTTTTGTTGGCCAGAATGACGATACCAACGCGCTCTTTCGGGACGAACGCGACATATGCACCGAAACCATTCGTTGAGCCGGTTTTGTTGATCCAGACATCGTCGCGCGGTTTCGTTGCAGGCATCAGTTTCTTGACCGGAATGGTCTTGAGCATCGCGCTGGAATTGTTGTCCATCAACGTCGTCAATGTCGCGGGATAGGAATACTGTTCCCAAATAAGGTCCTGGGTCATCGCGCCGACATCGAAGTATCCCCTGTGCGTATTGGTGATCGCCTGCTGGAGCTTATCGTCCAGTTCGACCAGTCCCATGTTCGCGTCGATGAAGCGGATCATGTCGCCTGCTGTGGATTTCACCCCATAGGCCTCGGACGAAAGAGTGGCGGGTGTCATCCGAGCCGGCTCACCGCTTCGCTTGTAGCCTTGGGTATAGTCGGCCATTCGAGATTTCGGCACATTGATATACGTGCTCGTCAACCCGAGAGAAGGAAACAATTGGTCTTCCATAACAGCTGCGAAATCTTTTCCCATGCTTTTCGCCGTGATATATCCGAGCACGCCGATGCTTGGATTGGCGTATGTTCGGTGCGTTCCGGCGGCATAAGATGGTTTCCAGGTTGCGAGATACTCCATCAGCTGCTTTTCGGTTTTGACTTCATCGGGAACTTGCAGCGGAAATCCACCCGCCGTATGGGTGCCCAAATCCATCAGGACGACATCGCCGAAGGGCCTTCCCTTCATCGACGGAAGATATTTGCTTGCCTTGTCCGATAGTGAAAGTCGGCCGGTCACGTCTGCGTAGGAGGTGAGGGTGACTGTAAAGGTTTTGCTGATCGATCCCAGTTCGAACATGGTCGCCGGGGTGACGGGCCTGTTAGTGTCCTTCGACTCGACGCCGTAGTTGAAGATGTGGTTCTGTCCGTCAGCGGTGATGGCAACGGCCATGCCCGGAATGCCGTATTTATCCATGATTGGCTTTATCGCGGCGTCCGAGATGGCTTTCAGTTTCAGCTCGTCAGCCGCAAAGCCACTTGTGGAAATGCATGTCGAGACCAATGCGGCCGATAGTATTCCTATCCAATCACGCGTCATTTCTTCATCCTCTAAAAGCAGCTTCATCAGCGCAAAGGCGCATGAGGACGGCATTTAATGGCACTGTTTTGCGGCAGCAAACGATGATATCTCGGAG
>NZ_VSZV01000169.1:0-9153 GCF_008919455.1 Rhizobium sp. PEPV16 | reverse complement strand
CCAAACGGCTTGGTGATGTAATCCGCAGCCCCGAGTTCCAGGCCGACGACCTTATCTGCCTCGTCGAGCCGGTCTCCGCTTATGATGATGATCGGCGAATCCGATGAACTGGCCAGCTTCCGCACGATGTCCAAGCCATCCTCCTGACCAAGATTAAGATCGACAATAACCAGATCGACCGGATCCGTGCTGAGAATACGGGGAAGCTCTTGACTGCCGCTAATTCCGGTAACCCGAAACGCATGATGCGAGAGATAGTCAATTAAAAGATTTCGCATGCTCGAGTCGTCGTCAATCACAAGGACGTGCTTCAAAGAACCACTCCATGCCATCCGGCCATGTCATCTGTAATAGCTGCGCCAAGCAAGTGATCGCTTCGACGCGGCCGAGAGAGGGCAAGCTCTGTTGCAGGCGTAAGGCAATCATGAACCAGGGCGACCCTGCCGGCGCCGTGCGCGACCGTGAACGCAAATTCTACGAGAGTGTTCATTTCAGATTCCAATGCTCTGTAGTGGGTTTGTAACACATATTCTGGTTTCGAATTTATCACAAGTATCATATTTATCATTTTTTCAAATTTAGCGGTCTGGAGCGCGCACCTGCGATCCGCTGTGTGATTCATCACAACGGGCCGATCAGTCGCGATGGAGCGGAGGGAGCCAAGCGCCGTATACAACGATTGGGCCATCACCAACGTCCGGCTGTCGTGACCGGAGGATGATCGAAGTGGTTCCTCCCGGCCTTACCGTCCGTTGCCATTGTCGCGGCTTGTCCCAAAAAATTCAGACGAAGGGTCAGTGTGGCCAACCTCGAATGGAACGGCGCCATTAAGCCCTTGTCCCGAACAATGATGCAGACGCGTGGTAGTGACAGCCGTAGGTTGGACTCCGCAGGCGTCTTCAGCGAGTGTCACCCAATAGACAATACGGTTGGATCGCCTCATCAGCGCCGTTGCCCGGTCGCCGGGCGGGATCTGCACGGCCGGCGATCGCTTGGTCGACGACCTTCATCGTTGCCTTTGCAATCGCTACAGAGGCCAATGCCACTCTGCGTGGCGCCGCCGACGGAGCATTTGGCCTATTCCCTCCAATGGGGGCCTATTTGCAGCCTCGTCGAAATGCCTCGGACGGCGGCGCGATTGATGGTGCCATACGACGTCCTCGTGCTCGATTTCACTCGTGTTGCCATTCAATAAGAGACCCTCCTTCCATGGATAGGTTAGTTCCGCCTCCGCATGACGCGATGCCGGCCTTGCGCTGAAGCCATTTGCGTATTGATGACTTGGTGTTGCCGGCGCGTTTCCAAAACGACACTTCTAATTTCATCTGGAACCATGACCTTCGTCGATGCGACTTGCAAAACCGGCTAAATCTCTGAAGCGACAATGATTGGAAGCCCTAAATCGACGCTTCCAAAGTAGAGACCGCCCCAGCGCAAAATGCTGCTGCATAAAGCGCCGGCGACCGGCACAGGCGGCGGGCTGCGAAGACGCGCCAATTCCATACAACCTGCAACGGTTTTCGGCCGTTGGGGTTTGCAGCGAGCGTCGCGAACAGACCATCATCCTCATCGTATGCAAAGACACGAGTGCCGCCCCAATGGTCGCCAAGTGCGAGATCGAGCGGATCCTGCTCGGCTTTGCCGGATTTGCGCGCGAAGGCGCTATTGGACTACCGACGGAGGCGCTCGATTGCCGCACGTACCTAGTTCGCGCGCTTGCGTCGCGATCAGCGTCAATCTCGGAGCCTTGCCAGAAACTGGTGGCGTCCAGGCAAGCCCGGGATCGATGAAATCGAGTGTTATGCGATCGTAGGACAAGGTTTCGATCAGCCTAAGCAAAGCGCCTCAATTGGTCCTCTGGCCTGACCCGTGGTTACGCTTGAAAAATGACAGCATCTCCTCGAGCACCAGGCTGCGGTGGACATCCTGCTCAATCAACAGTTCATGCCTTGCGCCTTTCATTATTCGCAAGGAGCAAGAGCCCAATCGCACGGCATTCATCGTATCGCAGAACTTTTGCTGCCCATAAGCTTTGACGACCCTGTCATCGCCCGCTTGAAACAGCAAAACATCGACGCTGATCCGGCCCGCATTCCGGATGCTGCGGTTTGCTGCCGTGCAGCCTTCGTATGCCCAGTTGAAGCTCGGCCCGCCGAGCTGCGCTTGCGGATGGCGATCTAGCTCCCCGCGCTTGAGGATGTCGTAGCGTATGCGGCTGCTCGTTAAATCGCGATCCGCGTTGAACCCTCTCGAAGCATAGGGTCCGCGGCCCCAAACGTAAGACTTACTGGGGCCGAGTTTGAGCAGCCAGCACGCCTTGTTGGGAATTGGGCTCAGATCGGGCTGATGCATGGGCGAAGACAATGCCGCAGCAGCAAAATCGGCGCTGAATTTCTCGAGATACAATGACGCGATCGCGCCACCCATAGAGTGTGCGAGAAGGAAGAGCCGCTCATTGGCGGGCTTGGCCTCTTTTTCCACGAACGTCTTGAGATCGTCGACAAAATCATCGAAATTCTCAACATAGCCGAGGTCGTGCACGCGCTTGACGGCTTGCGGGTCGAGTTCCTGCGCCTTGTTCGGCCTGATCAACCTTTCCGAAAAGCCTTGGCCGCGGTGATCGAGGATATATACTTGATACCCTTCCTGCCACAAATCGTAGACAATCTCGCGGTACTTGAAAAAGCTCTCACCGTAACCGCTGGAAATCACAATTCCGTTTTTCCCGACGGAATGGGAGAAAGCCATAGCGGCGATACGCACGCCATGACGGCCCACAAAGTCCCGACGCTGGCCATGCTTGTTCCAAAACTCGACGATTTTGCTCTCGTAGATATTTGCCAGTTCGCTTTCCCGTGCCTGCGCGCTGCCATTTGCCAATATGGCAAGCACGGCGATTTCGAAGCTGATCAAGGTCAAGGCACGCATGCCGAGGAATAATTTAATCAAGAAACTCTTTTGCCTGAAGGTCCGCATTTTTCGCTCCGAGATCCCCGGGGCATAAAAGCGCAAAACCCTTCGACCAGGATGTCGACCATCGCGATTGTCGTTTCAACTGCAACACAAACGACTGGTCAAGCCAAGCCGATCGCGCCGGCGCCGAAGCGCCAGGTTGGATCGGCCCGACATGAACCATGCTTACATGCCCGTAGGCCCTACCTCCAGTCTCTTGTAACACATGCGCTCTCGGCAACCGGCGCAGCGCCAGTCACGCAGGGCCCACGAGCATTCTGAGGGAACCTGGTTTGCCGGTGGCCCCTGGTTCGGAGAGCCGAGCTTTCGCATTGTTCACAGGCGCTGCAAGCGAGACGCAGATTTGAGGAAGCTGGCCATATTTGGAAGAAGCTCCCAAATATAACATGTGTTTCGATAAAACTGAATCACTTGATTGGAGTTTTACACCAAACGATATCGGATATTCGTCTCGTTTGGAAGCACCTTTCATCTGAAACGCACTAATCTGATTCCGTCGTCGCCACAGTTTCTCCGGAGCCTCCAATGTCCTTTCTTGAAAAGTTCGAACGCTACCCACTCACATTCGGCCCGACACCGATCGAGCATCTGCCCCGCTTGACGGAAGCCTTAGGTGGCAGCGTTCAGATCTATGCAAAGCGCGATGACTGCAATTCTGGGCTGGCCATGGGTGGCAACAAGCTGCGAAAGCTGGAATATATCATCCCCGACGCGGTCGCCTCGGGTGCCGATACCCTGGTCTCGATCGGCGGCGTGCAATCGAACCACACGCGCATGGTTGCCGCGACCGCTGCCAAGATCGGCATGAAATGCGTGGTCATTCAGGAAAGATGGGTTCCCCATTATGATGCCGTCTATGATCGCGTCGGGAACATCCTGATGACCCGCCTGATGGGCGCGGATTCGCGCCTGGTCGACGATGGCTTTGACATCGGTATCCGCAAGAGCTGGGAGGATGCGATCCAGTCCGTTAAGGACGCCGGCGGCAAGCCCTATCCAATCCCTGCCGGAGCATCGGTCCATAAATATGGTGGACTCGGCTATATTGGCTTTGCGGAGGAGGTGGCGGAGCAAGAAAAAGCGCTGGGCTTCAAGTTCGACTATATCGTCGTCTGCGTCGTCACGGGTTCAACCCAGGCAGGCATGATCGTCGGCTTCGCCGCCCACGACCGCGCCGACCGCGTGATCGGCATCGACGCTTCCGGCACGCTCGAACAGACAAGGGCGCAGGTGCGGTCGATCGTCGACAACACGGCTGAGCTCGTCAAGCTTGGCCGCCAGGTTCGAGAAGACGAGATCGTCATCAACCCGGACTACGCCTATCCGGCCTATGGCGTCCCGTCCGAAGAGACCAACGAAGCCATTCGCCTTGCCGCTCGTACAGAGGCGATGATTACCGATCCGGTCTATGAGGGTAAGTCGATGCAGGGAATGATCGACCTCACCCGCAAGGGCTTCTTCCCGGAAGGTTCAAGGGTGCTCTACGCACATCTCGGAGGCGCGCCGGCGCTCAACGGCTACAGCTACTATTATAGAGAGGGCTGAGCCCGTCGAAAGCCTGTTTCCCTTCAATCTGGCTGTGGACGTACCGATGATCGATTCCCAACGCCTGCACCTAAAAACCATTGAACAACGACTGCTGTGGCTGTCGCACTGGATGATCCATAACGCCAACCACGTACGGTCGAAGGTGGATGGCATCAAGATCGGCGGCCACCAGGCAAGCTCTGCCTCGATGGTGTCGATCATAACGGCGTTGTATTTCTCGGCGCTCAAGCCCGAGGATCGAGTAGCCGTCAAGCCGCACGCCTCGCCAGTCTTCCATGCGATGCACTATCTCATGGGCAGCCAGACGCGGGAGAAAATGGAGAACTTCCGTGGGTTCGGCGGCGCCCAGAGCTATCCGAGCCGGACCAAGGACATCGATGACGTCGATTTCTCAACGGGCTCGGTCGGGCTGGGCGTCGGCATCACAGCCCTAGCCTCCATCGTACAGGATTTCATCAAGGCAAAGGAATGGGGCGGCAACCTGGCGCTGGGCCGCATGGTCGCATTGATGGGCGATGCCGAACTGGACGAGGGCAACATTTATGAGACCCTGCAGGAAGGCTGGAAGAATGGTCTGCGCAACTGCTGGTGGATCATCGACTACAATCGCCAATCCCTTGATGGGATCGTTCACGAAGGACTGTTCGAGCGCATTGAAAAGATCTTTGATACTTTCGGCTGGGAGGTCATTCGTGCAAAATATGGCGCCCTGCAGCGCGCCGCCTTCAAAGAACCGGGCGGAACCCAGCTGCGCGACTGGATCGACCGCTGCCCCAACCAGGACTACGCGGCGCTCACCTTCATGGGTGGCGCAGTCTGGCGCAAGCGCCTGCTCGACGACCTCGGCGAACACGGGGACATCGCCTCCCTCCTCGATCACCGCAGCGACGCAGAGCTTGCAGAACTGATGGAAAATCTCGGCGGCAACTGCGTGGCGACGATGGCGGATGCCTTCGCTGCGACCGACCATGATCGCCCGACCTGTTTCCTCGCCTACACGATTAAGGGCTGGGCAACGCCGATTGCCGGGCACAAAGACAATCATGGTGGTCTGATGAACAGCAAGCAGTTCGCCGACTGGCAGACGACCTTGGGCATCCCTGCCGGGCAGGAATGGGAGCCGTTCGCGGGAATAGCGGATGTCGCCGGATTGAAGTCGTTTCTTGCCGACGTTGCCTTCTTCTCGAAGGGTGCAAGACGCTACGATGATGTGCGTCTTGATGTGCCCGCAATTGCGATCGACACAGCCCGCGAGATCTCGACGCAGACAGCTTTCGGAAAGATTATGGATGATCTCGCCAAGGGCGCAAGCAAACTGGCCGACCGCATATTGACGACGTCGCCCGACGTCACTGGCACAACCAGCCTCGGGCCGTGGGTGAACCGACGCAAGCTTTTTGCCCGTGCCGCGATGGCGGACGCCTTTATCGAGCACAGCATTCCCTCGACCGCAAAATGGGAGTTCACGCCGAAGGTGCAGCATGTCGAACTTGGCATAGCGGAGATGAACCTCTTTCTGTTGCTTGGTGCCGCCGGCCTTAGCCATTCCCTGTTCGGCAAGCGTCTTATTCCCATCGGCACGGTCTACGATCCCTTTGTCTGCCGCGGGCTCGATGCGCTCAATTATGCCTGTTATCAGGATGCACGCTTCATTATCATCGGCACGCCTTCTGGGGTGACGCTGGCGCCCGAAGGTGGTGCCCACCAATCCATCGGGACGCCGCTGATCGGCATGAGTCAGGACGGCCTGGCGGCGTTCGAGCCCAGCTTTGCCGACGAACTCGCCGTGATCATGGAGTGGGCTTTTGATTACCTCCAGCGAGATGGCGAAGGCCACAGGGACGAGCGCACCTGGCTGCGCGACGAGACCGGCGGCTCGGTCTACCTGCGACTGACAACCAAACCGCTCGAACAGCCGCTGACACGGGTCGATGACGACTTTCGACAAGGCGCCATCGATGGCGCCTATTGGTTGCGCAAACCCGGCCCCAACTGTTCGGTCGTTATTGCCTATCAGGGCGCGGTCGCTGACGAGGCGATTGCCGCGGCCGGCATCATCGCCGAGGCAAGGCGCGACGTCGGCGTGCTTGGCCGTAACCTCGGCCGACCGCCTCAACGCCGGATGGACCGCGGCGCAGCGGGAGCGGGCGCGTGGCAACCCAAAGGCCCAAGGCCATGTCGAAACGCTTCTGAATTCTTTGCCCCGCGACTGCGTGATCGTCACTGTCATCGACGGGCATCCTGCCACCCTGTCATGGCTCCCGGCGGCGTGGCTGGTCATCGGACCGTTTCGCACGGCGTCGAACACTTCGGGCAGACGGGAACGATCGCCGATCTCTACCGACACTTCCGCATTGACCGACAGTCCCTGGTTCGCTCTGTCAATGAGCTGACCGTTGGCAAGCGGCTTTCAGAGTCTCTCATGCTCGTGTTCCCCTAGGCGCTTTCGCTCTCGCGCTCATGGCTGGTCAACGCCATCGGCACGCCAAATCCTCGCACGTGCCGAGGGAGAAAGTGCCGCCGACAACTTTGGCAGTCCTGATGGCGGATGATCATCCGCCTCATGCCGCGGCAATACGCTCACCGCTTTCCAAGAAATGAGCCAAAGCCGTGATCGCCGCTGTCACGGGCATTTGAATGTTACGAAGTTTGGCAAGCTCAAGAACCGCGTCACAGATGGACGCAAGCTCCAGTCGGTGCCCCTTCTCAAGGTCTTGCAACATTGAGGTTCTCACGTCGCCCAAGTTGCGGCCGGACGTGATAATCGTCGACGGGTCGAGCTCCAGTTTCGAGCCATACGCCTCGATGACCGGGATGATTTCCATCAGCATCTGATAGCTCACGTCGGCCAGATAGCGGCTCCCGAAATTTTGACCGAGGGTGGCGCCGGTAATGGCGGTGACCGGGTTCGAGATCATGTTTCTGGCCACTTTTGTCCAGACGGCGTCTCTTATTCGAGGCGCTATCCGCGTCGCTATGCCCGACTTGTTCAATATTCCTTCAACCTCGGCAAGGCGTCTCGTATGTCGATCATCCAACTCACCCAAAGTCATGTGAAGAGGATTTCGAGTCCGCGCCAGGCCCGGGCGAAGCCGCTCCGCCGTAATCATTGCAGTCGTTCCGATGATCTGCGCCGGAGGCAACATTGATTTGATCTGGCCGCCGGGATCGACAGACTCGATCGCTCGTCCATCCCAGCCGCCGCCGATACCCTCAAACATCCACCAGGGTACTCCATTGATGACCGGAACGATCACGGTCTCGGCCGTTATCATCGACAGTAAGGACGTTGCCAAGCCTCCCAAGTCGTGCGATTTCGGACAGAGAAACAGGATATGTTGAACGCCAAGTTCATTTGCGGCGCCGACCCTCACTTTGACGCTATGATCACCCTCCAAATCAAGGAGGCGTATCCCGTTCTGTTTTATGGCCTCGAGGCTCTCGCCTCTGGCAACGACGGAAACGTCGAAGCCGGCAGTTGCAAGGCGCGCAGCGAGAGTGAGGCCGATCGCACCAGCACCAGCGATGCACACACGCCTGTCTTCAGCCGCGGCATATTCGAACTTGCTCATTGGAACTCCTGTTGCTTGTGATCAGGAGATTGATTTGGCGGCATGCCAGGCGCGTTATTGCCTTTCCGAAAACAGCTACAGTTGTCATCAAACACATTAGCCTCCCACAACAGCGCCGCCATGGCCAGACGTGACATTGATATAGGCTAGCTCTGTCGACCAACGAGCGCGCCGGACTTGGCTGCGGCGGCACTGCCGGGCCACCGGAAGCGGACCGGGTGCTTCTCGCATTCCAGGCAGCGAAACGGCCGAGGCGCTGAACATCGAGACGTCGCCTCGGGCGTTCGACGCCACATTTCTTGCCAGGGATGGGAGGCGCTGCATGCCAGGGGCCCTGTGCACCCCGGGCAAATCGTGGATGATCCAACCAGGAGAGCGGAAAGTTCAGTGGACCGCACGCAGGATTGCAGGCACCGGGTTTTCGCATCTCGTTGGTGGACACGTCCCAGTCGACGAGGAATGCCTCTCCTTCTGCCCGCGCCTGAACCCACGCTCCGTAGTGAACGAAACGTGGGTCGCAGATCGGCCGATTTGATGTGTGAAGACGAGGCAAACCTTGAAGATCCGAGGTGCCTCATTGTTAACCCTAGGTGTTTAGTCCCGGCATTTGATGGTGCATTATTTTCCTTGGCATGGAGGGACGCACTATGGGCCAGGTTCTACACGGGAGCGCCACGACGACAGAGGCAATCCGTCGAGCAATACAAAATAGTGAAGAGAGCCTGAGAACGCTTTCGAAGCGATACGGGATCAATCAAAAGACTGTAGCGAAATGGAAGAAGCGGACATCGTTGGTCGACCTTCCTACAGGCCCGAAGGACCCACACTCGACGACCCTTTCCCTCGAAGATGAGGCCGTTATCGTCGCCTTCCGCCGGCATACATTGCTGCCGCTTGATGATTGCCTCTACGCTCTTCAGCCGACCATCTCACATCTGACGCGTTCGTCGCTGCACAGGTGCTTGCAACGCCACGGCATTTCACGTCTGCCGGAGGTTGGAGGCGACAGGGAACCGAAGAAGAAGTTCAAAAGTTATCCGATCGGCTATTTCCACATCGA
>NZ_VSZV01000006.1:0-351 GCF_008919455.1 Rhizobium sp. PEPV16 | reverse complement strand
TCTCGGTCGCATTCCCCGCATCGGCAACTGCCGTCGGCGTCGTGTTCGGTGTTGTCGATGCCGGCCGGAAGACCACATCGGCCCAATAATTGGCAGCGTTGAAGGTGGCATTCGGGAAAATGCCTACGGTGGCGGATCCGCCATAGCGGTAGACGCCGTTGCCGCCGGCGACAGCGCTCGACTGGGCCGTCAGCGGACCACTGGTGACGGCGGTCGTATAGAAATTGTTGCTCGCCACGTAAGCGCCGGTGGTGTGGTAGGAGGCGATATAGGTGGTATTGGCGGCGATGGTGACAGGCGTTGTGAAGTTCACCGTCTGCCAGCCGCTTGCCGTGGTGTTGGAGAAGGTGG
>NZ_VSZV01000355.1:140351-167727 GCF_008919455.1 Rhizobium sp. PEPV16 | reverse complement strand
AAGCCCGCCTCGTGCGGGCTTTTGTGTATCTCGTAACGGGTCGAGGAGTTAACGCCTCTTCAGGGCGCCGCAAGAAGGCGTAGCCGACGCGGTGGGAAAGAAAACAACACAGCCTCAAACCGAAACCAAATCCCAAATAGACAACACATGAAAGCCTCGGACCGCAAAAACGAGAATCTCGTCAATGCAGACGTGGTCGGCGTCGCTCGCTGAGCTGCCGTCCCCGGTTCCAGCGGGCGATGGTCTCCGGCACGACGTCCGTCTTGCCAGCAGCGGGCTCGGCGATCGAGCGCAGCCGCTCGAGGGCAACACCCGCCTTGGTGGCGTAATCAAGCGCGGCCGGATCGTCCGAATGCACACCCTGGATCGCGGCGAAGACGGCCTCCGCCTCGGCCAGCCGTTTGCTGGCCGCAAGGGCGATACCGCGCTTGTAATGTGCCTGGATAAGATGCGGCCCGATCTCGCCGACCCGGCGGAAAGTCTCTGCGGCCTGCTCATATTGATGCAGGGCAAGCTGCGTATCGCCAAGCCGCATTTGGATCGGTGTCGGATCGGGCGCTTGCTCGACGAGAACCTTGTAGGCAGTCAATGCCTCCGTCAGCTTGCCGCGGTCGAATAGCAGATTGGCGAGCCCGAATTCCGCGCCGGTATGGCCTGGAGCCGATTGCAGGACCTGGTTGAAGGCGATCTCCGCCCTGCTCCGGGCTCCGTTGCGATACATGTCGAGCGCCTGCTCATAGACGAAACGAATGCTGCGCGGGTTGAGCACGCCATGCAGATTCTGGCCGTTGCGGGTGCGGAACAGGGTGCAGCTGATCCGCCTTTCCTCCACCCCGAACATGTATTTATAGGGTTCGTTTCCGCGCAGGAAATCATAGGTCTTGAAGCCGTGCTCGATCGCCCGCCGGATGCAGTAACCATGCAGGATGAGACCGGGAGACGGCGTCTTCCAGTTCTCGTCGCGACCGGTGATATAAAAGAGGATCGCCTTCTTCTGCCGGTCGACGATATTCGCCAGCGCGCCGAGCGGCTGGTCGCCATGCCAAAGGACCGGCACCTCGAGATTGCCGCAGTTGAAGCTGTCCATCAGCATTTCGCGTGTGGTGATGATCAGCCGCTCGGTCCGCTCCGTGCCTTTGCGGGCACTCCACTTGATCCGCCAGAGATTGAAGAGGATATCCAAGTCCCGATCGATGGTCTCGGCGGTTGCCATCGTGATCCGGTAAATATCGTCTCCTTCGACCTTGCGCAGGAACCGCCGGAGCTTCTGGCGCGTCTGGCTGCTCATGCGCTGTTCGAGATAGTCGTCGAAGCTTGCCGGCAGGGGGACGATCGGGCAGATCGTATTGTCGATATTCTCGCTGTTTTTGGGCGAGCTGTCGCGAAACATCACCTCCGGTCCCTGCAGCGCCTCGATCATCTTCTCGCGCCGGCCGGCTGGGCCGCTGAAATATTCGAGCTTCAGGTCCGTCCAGTTCTGATGTTTGAGAAACGAAGCAAAGCCGGCAATGGCGTGATGCTCGTAGTCCGGTCTGACGATGAAGCCGGTATAATCGGCCGCAAAATTCCCGGCCATGATGATCTCGTCGTAGAAGAGCCCGGTCTTCTCGTTCAGATGCGTGATGAGGCGCAGCGGGAAGAAGGCGACATAGGGTGCTTCGGGATCGCGTTCGCGAAGGGCGAGAATAAACCAGCGGCGTCGGCGGGAGAGATAGTTCTTCAGCCATATCCAGGAGAGGAAATGCTGCGCGTCGGGATCGTCCAGGAAGACCTGATCCCAGTTCTCGCGTACCGCCTCGAACCCCGCAATGGTGTCGATGATATCTATGCGCATGCTCGCCCCCAATACCCCATACGTCACTCGGGAGGTTTCATTCTAATGGGAAACACCGATCTTCAAATAAACCGTCCGGATGATTTAAGTGGCCTAAATGGGATTAGTCTGAGCCGGCGCATAACCCAAAATCGCATCCGGTTTCTGGTAGGAATTATGCACAGATTCAAAACGTTAAAGCGCAACGGGTCCTGAAGGATGCTGCACTTCAACGGACATCGCCCGAAAGTGTGCAGCGGTTTTGAGAACATGGATACATAAGGATTAGATCAGAGCTCGCCGGAGATCCGCGGGCTCGCATGGATGAAGGCCCAGAGCGTCCGGCTGATGGCGACGATCTCGGCAATCGACTTTTCGAGAAGGTCGAGTTCGCGCGCGTCCATCTGTTCGATCTTGCCGTAGCGGATCTGCTTGTCGTCCTCGACGAGCCGCATCAGCTGCGTGCTCGAGATCTCTCCTTTTTCGTCGAAGGAATAGATGCAGTGATTGTACTTGTTGCGGATCTTGGATTCCTTCTTCAGCCGCGCCATGGCTGAAAGGATCGCCTTGCGGTCGGAAGGGGAGGTCGAAGCGAGCTTGGACAGCCGTTCGATGAGATCGATCCGGGCGCGCGTGGTGTTCAGCGTCAGGAACACGACGATTGCCGCATCCTTTTCGACCCGGAGAAGATGGGCGATGATGTAGATCAGCAGGCTTTCGGTGTTCGTCCAGACATAGTTCAGGCGGCCGACCCGCAGCAGAACATCGGACATCGCCGCCATGCTTGAACCTTTCTCCCCAAGGGGATCCATCCCTCAAGGGATGGACATGCGGACATTACATCAGAACAACGGGCAAGTCCGTCATATCTACCGGATCGCCTGGGCCGGATCGTGAGCGATCAGCGCTCCTTGAAAGCCCGGGACATGCTGTCGGTGATCGGTTTGCTCAGATATTCGAAGAAGGTGCGTTCCGACGTCTGAATCAGCACTTCGGCCGGCATTCCGGGAACGGGATGGAAATTGTGCACCCGCGCAATCTCGGAATCGGGTATTCCGACGCGGACGATATAGACGTCCTTGACCGAAGCTCCCGCATTTTCCTCGATCGAATCGGCTGAGACGTAGAAGACCTTGCCCTGCAAAACAGGGGTCGTGCGCCGGTTGAGCGCCGTTAGGCGGATCGAGGCCGTTTCTCCCTCATGCAACTGGTCGATCGAAGTTCGCAGCACCTTCGCTTCCAGAATCAGCGGCACATGCGACGGCAGGATCTCCATGATCGGCTTTCCTGTCGTGATGACACCGCCGGCTGTGTGAAAATAGGAGCGCACCACCGTGCCCGACACCGGCGATCGGATAGTGGTGCGTTCGAGCACGCCGGCGGCCTCGCGCATCTGTTGGCGCACACTGTCCAGATCGGTTTCAGCGGTCTCGAGCGCATCGAGTGCAGCCTGCTTGTTGGAGTTGACGGCGATGACGGCTTCCTGGCGGAACTTGGCAATCTCCGCCTCGCTCTCGTTCAACTCGCCGTTCAGTCGAGCAATGTCGCCCATCGCATCGGCGATCGCCCGCTCGATTGCAAGCAGATCCGTCTTGCGCATATAGCCGACCTTGACCAGCCGAGCCTTGGAGTCGCGTTCCTCGGTCAGCAGCGACAGCTGCCTTTCGAAGGATTCTCGCTGGCCCCTATAGCCGGCGAACCGGAATTCGAGCGATGCGATGTTCTTCCCGATCAGATTGAGCTGCTCCTCGAGCTTGATCTGCTTGCTGTGGAAGACGACGTTCTGGCTCTGGATGATCGCGTTGATGTCGGGATCGCCGGCCTCCTTCGTCACGATATCGGGAAGCTGGAATTCGCGCAGGCCCTGCGCTTCGGCACGGAGCCTGGCGACGACGGCTTCAAGGCGCAGGCGGCGAAGCTGCAGCATCCGCTCGTTCGAGCGGGATGCTGTGGGATCGAGGGTCAGCAGGATGTCGCCTTCCTTGACCGTATCGCCTTCGCTGACGCGCATCTCCTTGATGATGCCGCCTTCCAGATGCTGGATGATCTTGTTGTTGCCGGTCGCGACGAAGCTTCCCTGCGCGATAACGGCGGAGGCGAGCGGCGCCGTCGCCGCCCAGAAGCCGAATCCTCCGAACGAGGTGAAGAGAACCGTCAGGCCGACGATGCTGTGCACACGGATCGAGCGCGGCACATCGCTATACCACTCGAGCTGCGCCGGACCGGTCGTCTCCCGATTTTTCCGTCCCATGTCGTTCATCCCTCAATGCGCGGTGCTTGTTGACCGTTATTGCTGTTGTTCTTGGAAAGCGCCTGCAGCACCTCGATCCTTTCCCCGAACATGGCGACAGTGCCGTCCTTGAGCACAAGGATCTTGTCGACGCATTGGAGAAGAGCCGGGCGCTGGGTAATGGTGACGGTGGTAATGCCCTGCTTCTTGGCGTGGATCAGTGCCCTGGCAAGGGCTGCCTCGCCCTGCGTATCGAGGTTCGAATTCGGCTCGTCGAGGACCACGAATTTGGGATTGCCGAAGAAGGCACGGGCGAGCGCAATGCGCTGCTTCTGGCCGCCCGAAAGCGGAGCGCCATCGGCTGCAACGATGGTTTCGTAGCCCTGCGGGAAGCCGGCGATGAGTTCGTGCACGTCGGCCAGCACCGCGGCCTCGTAGATCTGGTGATCGTCGACGTCGTCGCGCATGCGGCAGATATTGGCCTTGATCGTGCCGGGAAAGAGCTGCACGTCCTGCGGCAGATAGCCGATGCTTTCGCCGAACTGGCGCTGGTCCCAGTTGCGCAGATCCATCAGGTCGAGGCGTACATTTCCCGATGTCGGGACGATCGAGCCGACGAGCATCTTGCCGAGCGTCGTCTTGCCGGACCCGGAATTACCGATGATCGCAAGCGATTCCCCCTTCCTGAGCGAGAAGGAGATGCCGTTGAGAATGACCTTCTTTTGCGGTGGCGGCACGAAGAGAATGCGTTCGACATCGAGCCGGCCTTCGGGATTGGGGAGTCGCAGGCGCGGGAAGTTCAATGGGGAATTCAACAGTAGTCCCTTGATCCTGCTATAGGCGGTTGCCGACCGGTTGAACTGGTTCCAGCCTTCTATGGCGCCTTCGATTGGTGCCAGCGCGCGTCCCGAGATGATCGAGGCCGCAATCACCATGCCGCCCGTCAGTTCGCCGGCGAGCGACAGATGTGCGCCCCAGCCGAGCAGGGTGACCTGGGTGATCATGCGGCAGGCCTTCGATATGCCGGAGAAGATGATATTGCGGTCCTGTGCCTCGACTTGCGATTTCAGCGAACCCGCCGTTTCCCGGCCCCACATCTTCACGGCCTCGGGGATCATCGCCATTGCGTTGATGATCTGCGAATTGCGCGACATGGAATCGAGATGGAAATTCGCCCGGCTGAGATAGCCGTTGGATTCGGCGAATTGCCGGGCGGTGAATTTCTGGTTCAGATAGGCGATGACGAAAAGCACCGCGCAGCAGACCATGATGATGATGCCGAGATGCGGATGCACGAAATAGACGACGACCACGAAGAACGGCATCAGCGGCGCATCGAGAAATGCGATCAGCGTGCCTGATGTCAGGAAGCCGCGCAGCAGCTGCAGATCCTGCAGCGTCTGATAGTCCTTGCCGCTGCCATGCAGCGATGCCCTCGCTGCAGCGCTGAGAATCGGCGCGCCGAGCTGCACTTCGAGCTCCACCGCGGTGCGCATCAGGATGAAGCGCCGCACCGAATCCATGAAGGCCTGCAGCAGCACGGCGCCGATCACGGCGATCGAGAGCATGACGAGCGTGTCGACGGAGCGGCTTGTCAGCACCCGGTCGGATATCTGGAAGAGATAAAGCGGTATCGCCAGCAGAAGGACGTTGATGGCGATCGTGAACATCATGACGACCACCATATTGCGCCGTACCGCCGCCATGCCGCGCGAGAGGCTGGCGGCGAAATTCACAGGCTCGCTACGCTTGTGAAAACCGCCGCCGCTTCCCCCGCCCCCGCCCCCGCCCCCGCCGGGATCGGAATTCTTGCCGTATCCGCCGCCGCCGGTGCGCAGCCGCCTGTCGTTCTCGCTGATCGGACCGCTTTCTCCTTCGATGGTCTTGCCGAAGGGCATCGTCGGGCTCGATTTAAGCTCGGTCTTCTCTTTCGGCAGTTCGGGGGTCACCCGTGCTTCGATCTGCGGCTGGGCCGGCGCTTCCGGCATCTTTACTGTCGCCGGGCCCTGCGCCACCGCGACGGGAGGCGCCGTTTCCACTTCAGCTTCCGGCTCCGCCGTCTTTTCCGGGAGGGGCGCCTGCGTAGCGCTTGCGCGTCTGATATCGGCAGCCTCGTTGGCCGCAGCTTCGGACGTCTCCTTGCGGCCATGGCGAGACGAAGCAGCGGCGCCGCTCAGCCTGCGAAGGTTCTCTACCGCCTCATCGATCGCGGATATGCACACATCGGTCATCGGCGCATCCGAGGGAGCAGCGGAGGGAATAGTACCCGATCTCAGATCGAGGGCGCTGCCTGCCGCAAAGATTTGTTTCGAAATCTGGTTCATCGTGGTTCCCTCACAATACTCAAGGTCACGCGACCATGGCTTGCATTACGTCGGCGGGGTGCGTCGACGACCATGAAAAATCATTCCCGGCATTGATGACGCCGTCAGCGCAATCGCCGCCCGCCGGATCGTCATTGTCGAGAAAAGCGATGACTTCATTGGCGAGCCTGTCGTCGGCCGGCTGTGGCTGTGTCGTGTCATGCTCCACCAGTCCGCCCTGAATGAGGATGGCGTCTGAATAGAGCTGGCCTGCCAGATAGGTCGTCTGGCCGAAACTGTCGTAGTCGACGATCTCGGCGATGTTGACGACCGCATTGCTGCCCGTGTCGATCGTAACCGTTGCGTCGGGATTGTTTTCGAGAATGGTCGATGCCGCCTGGGTCACATCGTCGGAATCGCCGAGGATGCTGACCTGCTTTATGATCGTCATGTCGTAGAGATTGCCGGTGATATAGAGAACGTCGAGGCCGGCATATCCCTGGAAATTCACATCGAAGGACAGCCCTTCCGGCATGTTGGGATCGCGATCTTCGATCGCCTTCTGCGTGTCGACCATGTAGTCGGGCATGGCCTCGAACGGGCCGCCCGTCCCGACATTGTGGATCGAGGCGAAATTCCAGATCAGGTTGTTGCCTGTTTGTAGGTCGGCGCCGGGATCGAGGTCGCCCTCTGCCCGCACCCAGTCATTGTCGTAGAGCAGCGAGACCTGCGTGATGCTGTTGATATCGAGCACATTGCCGCCGATGATCACCAGATCATATTGCAGGCCCATCTGGAAAAAGGAGGAGAAATTAATCGAAGTATTGCCGCCCGTCAGAACCGTGGCTTCGGACCCTGAGGTGGTGACCGTCATCGTGTCGTTGTCGGTGACGAAGTGATATTGCTCGATCCACTGTACGAAGGAGACGTCGCCATCGATGACGCTGACGCGCCAGCTGTTGGGGAACGTCGGATCGGCTGAAACGGGCTCGGCATGGCTCGATGCTTCGAAGGTGCTGTGTTCGAAGAGGGCGATATTCTTGGCAACCGTCCCCACTTCCTCGGCCGAATGACCGGATGAACGCAGCGTTGCAGCAATCTCGTCGTTGTCGCTGTAGACAAAGGCCTGGGAGATCGCGTCGACCTGGTGATAATTGCCCATCACCGCCGTGACCGAGGTGATGACGCCGGTATTGATCACCGAGGCGACGTTGACGACGAGATTTGCACCGGCGGTCACCTCAAGGCTGTTGCCGCTCGGGTCGGTCTGCTCGACGGATGTATTGGTGTCATCGGGTTCTTCCGGGAGCTTGGCGAGACCGCGGTCGGGCAGGAAGTCGTCGAGGACCGGTATATCGGTCTCGGCCTTGCCGTTGACATAGACTTTGTCGTCCATGGGTTCGGTGGTGACGAAATGATGCGTCACGTCGCTATCGGGCGAGGTCACCCCGCTATCCTCGGTATTTCTGGCATTCCGGATATAGTTTTGGAGATCCTCGGCGATCTTCAGGGCGTCATCATAGGTATCTGTCCGGTGGAGGCTCGCAAAAGGCGTGAAGATCTCGGCCTTTGTGCTGAAATCCGCGAGCTGCTCGATGACGAAACTCGTGTCTCGAGGCGCATGGACGCCATCCGTCATATCGAGATAGTCGTCGTCGTAGAGGGCGTTGACCTGGAGGACATGACTGATCGCCGAACCAGGCCCGGCAAAGACTGTCAGTTCCGGCTCATCCGTGAGCACGATATCCGTAGGGTCGCCGAAATGCGGTAACGGGATGTCCTTTCCGGCAATCGCCGCCAGCTTCTCGAGGCTCTCTTCGAAGACGCGGCCGAAATGGCGCGCTGGGCCAAATTCGATTTCGTAGCTGCCGCTTTTGTAATTGATGCCCGGATCGTAGTCCTTGAGCTGGAGATCGGAAGAGAAGGCGGCGGTAAAGGCATCCTGATCCGGCAGAGCCGGTCCATCCGCGCCCGGTCCTGCGCCTTCGGCATAGTTGGCACGCAACCTCATCTCGTCGGTCGTCATCTCGAAGAGACCGATGAAGTGCGCAATGATTTCCGAAATCTTCTCGATATGCATGGTTCGGCCCTCCCATTCGAGATGACGATCGGCCTTGGTGGCGCCCGCCGGGGGAGCCGTGGTGTGGTCGTCAAATCGTTTTCAAGCAATCAAACTGCACCGGCTTGAGCCGGTGCAGTTCGTCTTGGTCGCTGGAGGTCGTGTCAGGTGCCGGTATCCTCGCCGACGTCGGAGGCATGAGAATTGCCGCCGATGACGCTGGAGTCGACTGTGTTGCTGAGCAGGTTCGCACCCTGAACGAGCTCGAGGTGGAAGCCGGAATTGGCAAGGATCGCCGAAGCATCGGCCGCGCTCGAACCAGCGGCGTCGTCGCCGGCCTTGAGATCCCAGCCTTTGCCGTCCATCTCCATGCCTTCTGCGCTGTCGGCGGTGCCGCCATTGGCATTCAGGTGGTTCTGAGCGCCTGCGTTGTCCATCTTGGTGTTCCAGGCGCTATCCTGGTCAGCCAGATGGTTCGCCTGGACGGCGCTGAAGCCGCTGTCATTGCCTTGGCCGGTCAACGAATTGTTGAGGATGCTGTCGACGTCGAGAGTGAAGGAGAAGTCGTCCCCGAGGTTGAAGGTGAGGTCGTGTCCGGCAACGCCGAGATTGGAGTCCTTGACGTCCTCGATGACGGCGAAGTCTGTGTCCGTCTTGTTGAAGCTGTCGGAGGTGTTGTTGCTGTCGGTAACCGTCTTCGTATCCGTATCCGTCTCGGTAACGGTCTTGATATCGGTGTCGGTCACGGTCTTCGTATCGGTGTCCGTGATCGTCTTGGTGTCGGTATCGTTGTCGCTGTATGACTTGCTGTCATAGCTCCAGTCGTAGTCGGTCTTGGTGTCGGTATCGGTGATCGTCGTGGTCTTGGTGCTCGTATCGTCGTCGGACTTATAGCTCCAGTCATATTCGTTGTCGCGGTTGTCGCCATTGTTGGCGGCGACATCGATCTCCGACTTGACGTCGACGTCGACGCTGTTGTCGGTATTGTCGCGATTGTCGCCATTGGCGACGCCGCCGACATAACCGGTCGAATCGTCGTCGATTTTAGTCGAATTGATCGCGCTGTTGGCAAAGCCGTCGGCAAGCGCCCCGGCCTTCGTGATTTCGGTGTCGTCAGACATTGCATTCTCCAGAAAAACCGGAGCAGCTTTTCGAAATCCCTCTCATCTCAAATGGGATTTTACTCGCGCTCGCTCCGATGCGGTTAACATCGGCAGATGTATTCGATACTGGTCATCTGCAGCTTCATCGCGATTTGTTGATCAAACCGTTGGTATTGGGAACGTACGTACTAAGTACAAGGCCGCACATATCCGGCTCCGAATCCTGGGAAGGATAGGGAGTATTCAGGTTTTCTTTTCGTTGGGTTGCCCTAAATGGAGGCCGCGCATCAAAAACGCATGACAATGCATGGCTTTCCATGTCGCCACTTGGACGACGATCACAGAATGCTGTAAAGAATATGGATCCGATAGATACCAATTCGGGCTAAGGCCGATTTGCCACTTCCGGCTAGCCCCTGTCGTTGGAGCGTTGAGACTTCTTCAGCCGGGGCGACGCTAAGCTGCGAGAATCCAGGACTTCCGGCATTCGCCGCTGGGCTGAGGAGCAGCTTTCGAGGTCTGCCTGTCTCATATCCGACACTTCATGCATGATGAAAATATAACAATCTGTACTGAAACATTACATTTAGCTCTCATCTATAGTGAAGGCAAATATAGCCTCTAAGTATATACTGCAGTAAGAATGCAACCGTTGCTTGGTATCGTATCGTTTTTAGTCCGCTAAAACTAATTACTTTGGGCCATTTCCTTCCTTCTCAATCCGTATTAACATAATTAAGAAATGTCTAAAAAATAAAGCGATGACTTTGGGGTCGGCATTTCTTACTAACTAATACCCGCCATCGCGCCAAGTTGAGTAAAGTGTAACGCTAGGGGAGGCGTATATGTTCATGACAGGCTCAGGAATGGAGAATGCGGACCAGGGAAGGAAGTTGGGTTCGTCCGGAGATACTATATTAGTGGTAGCAAAGGCGGATCTTTTTTCAGAATGCATGGTAGAAGCACTGGCAAAGAAATTTCCGAACTGTGATGTGGCAAGCATAACGAGTACAAAGCCGATGCTGGAAAAAGATACCGGCGATATGAAACTCGTTTTATTCTACCATATACCCGGCCCGGAGCTCCATGAAGCGTTGCAGGCTGTCCGCGAAAACCATCCTGAAACCTCGATCGGACTTGTCGTAGAAGCTATCGACATGCTCGAGACTTATGTCAGCCGGCTGGTAGAAGCGCGGATCATCGATGGCGTCCTGCCGCTCAACCTCCGGCTCGATGTCTTCATGGCTGCAGTGGATCTACTGATGAAGGGCGGCGAACATTTTCCGTCAGCACTTCTCAATCGCCTCACCAACAAAAACGCCCAGCTGGAGCCTTCGCTCTATCAGACAAAATCGGTCGATGCGGCCCGCAGCAATGCGCTCAAGCTAAGACGCGACAGCATCTCCGCTTTGACCACCCGGGAGGTTCAGATCCTGGATCTCATCTGCAAGGGGACGCAGAACAAGATCATCGCCGACAAGCTGCATCTTTCCGAGAATACCGTGAAGGTTCACGTCCGCAACATCTACAAGAAGATGAACGTGCGAAACCGCACGGAAGCGGCATCCCGCTTCTTCAATGAGCATCCCGCCGGCGAAGACGACATGTCCGGACGCTGGCGCAATTGATCTAGCGCTTTTTGCTTCAGGTTGAGGGCCGCGCAAAGCAGCGCGATTTTTGTCCGAAGCCGCTTGGAGAGCAGATATAGGGCGCTGAGCCGTGATAGGCTGCGGTGCGGAGCGTCGGCGTAGCCGGCCGCTCGGCCCGGTTTACCGGATAGGCGTAGGCCTTCGAGACGCGCGGGGCTTCGATCCCGCCGATGTTCTTTTTCGCGACGACCGCGAAATCGTCGTCAACGACCGTGCAAGCCGTCGTTCCGATCGCCAGAAGCGCCGTTCCCCAGACGAACATCGCCGAGCGGAGGCGCCAGCCTTTGAGCTGCGTCGCGTCTTGTTTTTTCAACATACCAAATCCCTCGCATATGGCGCCTCCGGATGCAAGACCGGCGGTGAGGTTGAGCTCGGCCAATCTGCTGCGTTCCCTCGTATATTAGCTGCATTGAGTGAAGCTTGAGAGGTGGATGAGAGGCGTATTGGTGGTATTGCGTTGAAAGTGATTAATCATTTGTTACCTTAAGTATACTTTCGTAATTACTTTGGATAGTTGGATTTTTTCAAGTTGACCTTACCGGCGTTCGTTGTATTATTTTAATAGTAATTCGGTTATCCGAAGAGTAACTACAAAGTTATTCATGAGTTGACGCTCAGTTTTATGAATATCGAGTGCGGATAACGGACGCATGCAGTGCATAAATAAAACAAAAGACTAGATACCTGGGAAGGAGTTTGTAATGCGTAGTTTCGTTCCCAACGAAGGCTATTCTAAAGTATCAGGCATACCGGTGCTCCAAGGGCGACGCACCGTCCTTGTGAATGGCGGGGGCGGCTTCCTCGGTTCGCATCTCTGCGAAAGACTCCTGCACCGCGGCCACAGCGTCACATGCCTCGATAATTTTTCGACCGGCCGCCGTGCGAATGTCGCTCATCTTGCATCGAACACCCGCTTCCGCATCGTCGAGCACGATGTTAGGCAGCCCTTCGATATCGAAGCATCGCTCATCTTCAATTTCGCCTCCCCCGCCTCTCCGCCCGATTCTCAGCGGGATCCTGTGGGAACGCTGCTCACCAACGTGCTTGGCGCCGTCAATACCCTTGATTGCGCGCGGAAGACTGGTGCGATCGTCGTCCAGTCGTCGACGTCGGAGGTCTATGGCGACCCGACCCAGAGCCCGCAGCGCGAATCCTATTGCGGCAATGTCAACCCGATCGGACCGCGCGGCTGTTACGACGAAGGCAAGCGCAGCGCCGAAACGCTGTTCTTCGATTACCACAGGACTTACGGTGTCGACATCAAGGTCGGCCGCATCTTCAATACCTACGGACCGCGCATGCGCCTGGACGACGGGCGGGTGGTTTCCAATTTTATCGTTCAGGCCCTGCGCAATGCCGACCTGACGATCTATGGCGATGGTCAGCAGACCCGTTCTTTCTGCTATGTCGATGATCTCATCGAGGGTTTCCTACGTTTTTCGGCTGCCGGCAGCGCTTGCAACGGTCCGATCAACCTCGGCAACCCAGCTGAAATGACCGTTCGGCGTCTGGCGGAAATCATTCGAGACCTGACGAACTCCCGTTCCCGGATCGTCCACCTGCCTGCGGTCGCCGACGACCCTCGTCAGCGGCGGCCGGATATTTCCCGGGCCATGGCCGATCTTGGCTGGAAGCCCCGCATCGGGCTCGAAGCCGGCTTGGCTCGCACCGTTGACTATTTCGACGGACTGCTGGCCGGCACAGAGAAGGCGGAGGTCGTATGAGATGCCCCGCTACATTCTCGTTACCGGCGGCGCCGGTTTCATAGGCAGTCATATCTGCAAAGCGCTGTCGCGCGCCGGCATGATCCCTGTCAGCTACGATAATCTCTCGACAGGACATGCCGACAGTGTCCGCTGGGGTCCGCTCATTCGGGCGGAACTTGCCGACGCCGCTACCTTGCGCCGGACTCTTGCAGAGTTTTCGCCCGATTGCGTCATCCATTGTGGTGCCAATGCCTATGTTGGCGAATCCGTCGACATGCCCAGGAAATATTACCGCAACAATGTCGTTGGCAGTCTGACCCTGCTCGAGGCCTGCCTCGATCAGGATATCGACCGGATCGTCTTTTCGAGCAGCTGCGCCACCTATGGCGTTCCCGCCTCGTTGCCGATACGCGAGGAAAGCCCGCAGCATCCGGTTAACCCCTATGGCCGCACCAAGCTGATCTTCGAGATGGCGCTCGAGGATTTTGCGGCTGCCTATGGCATCCGCTATGCCGCGTTGCGTTATTTCAACGCGGCCGGAGCCGATCCCGATGGTGAGCTTGCCGAGCGTCATCAACCCGAGACCCACCTCATTCCGCGCGCCCTTCTCGCCGCCGCCGGCAGGCTGGAGCGGCTCGATATCTTCGGAGCAGACTATGCGACCGAGGACGGAACCTGCGTTCGCGACTATATTCATGTCAGCGATCTCGCCCAGGCGCATCTCGCCGCCGTCAACCATCTGATGGCGGACGGCGGCTCGCTCAGCGTCAATCTCGGCTCCGGTCGGGGCACCTCGGTGCGGGAGATTCTCCAGGCGATCCATCGCGCGAGCGGCTGCGAAGTCCCCGTCCGTTATTGCGCGCGCCGCATCGGCGACCCGCCGATCCTCTTTGCCGATACTGCAAGGGCGCAGGCGGAACTCGGCTTTGCCCCCGTCCTCTCGGACATCGATACGATCATTCGCACCGCCGGCCCCACCTTCGGCCTGCAGGTGACGGCATGAGCGACATTTCCCAGATCGGCCATGGCGTGACAGCCAAAGCCGCCGCCGCTGATGCATTCGATCTTGTTTTCACCGGCTGGAACCGTGTCGCCTATGGCTTCGGCATCCTCTGCTGGCTGACGGCACTCGGCTATTTCTGGATCTGGTGGTGCCAGTCCGCCCATATCATTTCCTGGGCCACCTTCGTGCTCATCACCCTCGTGCTTGCCTGGATCACGCTTGTGCCGGCCTATTTTATCCTGATCTTTCTCGATGCGAGGACGGTCAGCCCTAGCGCGCGGCTGCCGGAAGGGCGGGTGGCTATGGTCGTCACCAAGGCGCCGTCCGAGCCCTTTGCCGTTGTCCGCACCACGCTACAGGCGATGCTCGACCAGGTCGGCGTCGATTTCGATGTCTGGCTCGCCGACGAGGACCCTTCGGAGGAAACCAGGCGCTGGTGTGCGGCGCACGGCGTGCTGATCTCCACCCGAAAGGGTGTGGCGGAGTATCATCGCACCACCTGGCCGCGCCGGACGCGTTGCAAGGAAGGCAACCTCGCCTATTTCTACGACCATTTCGGCTATGCGCGTTACGATTTCGTCGCCCAGTTCGATGCCGACCATGTGCCGACGCCGACCTACCTCCGTGAAGTTTTGCGCCCCTTCGCCGATCCTGAGATCGGCTATGTCTCCGCTCCGAGCATTTGCGATGCCAATGCCGGGACAAGCTGGGCGGCGCGTGGCAGGCTCTATGCGGAGGCAAGCCTGCACGGTTCGCTGCAGACGGGTTACAATAATGGCTGGGCGCCTCTTTGCATCGGCTCCCATTATGCGGTCCGCACCGCCGCCCTTCGTCAGATCGGCGGCCTCGGCCCGGAACTCGCGGAAGACCATTCGACGACGCTGATGATGAATGCCGGCGGCTGGCGTGGCGTGCATGCCGTCGATGCGATGGCGCATGGCGACGGACCGGCGAATTTCACCGACCTCGTCGTCCAGGAATTCCAGTGGTCGCGCAGCCTGGTCACCATTCTGTTGCAACATTCCCGCCGCCACATCATGCACCTGCCCTGGCGGCTGAGGTTCCAGTTCGTGTTCTCGCAGCTCTGGTACCCGCTCTTTTCGGCCTTCATGGGCATGATGTTCCTGCTGCCGGTTGCCGCGCTGCTGACGGGCCGTGTCTTCGTCAATGTCACCTATCCGGATTTCCTGCTGCATTTCGTGCCGATGTCGATCGTGCTGACGCTGTTTGCCTTCTTCTGGCGGGCAACGGCAACCTTCAGGCCGCACGATGCGAAATTGCTCGGCTGGGAAGGGCTTGCCTTCATCTTTCTGCGTTGGCCGTGGTCGCTGGCCGGCAGCCTTGCCGCTGTCCGCGACTATATCTGCGGCTCCTTCGTCGATTTCCGTATCACGCCGAAGGGAAGGCAGCAGCAGCGGTCTTTGCCGCTGCGCGTCATCGCGCCTTATATCGGGCTCGCCGGCCTTTCCGCCGTCGCAATGATGCTTGCGACCGATGTCGCGGCCGCCCAGGGTTTTTATGTTTTCGCCATGACGAACCTCTCGGTTTACCTGTCGCTGACGGTGCTGATCGTCGTTCGCCATGCGGTCGAAAACGATCTGCCGCTGCTGCCGCAATCGCGCGGGCTGTGGCTTGCGACAGCCACCGGGCTTGCGATTTTCGTCGCCGGCGGCACGCAGGCGGGGAGCCACGGCCTGCGCGGCCTCGAAGCTCTTTCGCACGGCCAGACGTTTGTCAGTTTCACCGAAACGCAATTCGCCGTGGCCGGCGCCGGCCTCGGCGGCGGCAAGACCAGGATCGTGAAATTCCACCTGAGATGGAATGGTTTCGGCAGAACCGGCCGAGACGAACAGGGTGCGTGAGCCGGCGGAACCGGCAAGTGTCGAGTATGGAGGATGTAATGAGTATCGGATCGAGACTATGGGGAGCAGCGCTTGCTCTCAGCCTGTGCCTGCCGGTGGTAGCGTACGGCGCCGAGGTTGCCAAAACGAAGGCGCCGACGCCGCTCAGCGCCTATGAGCTCTATCGGATCTACGGCGACAAGACCTGGACCTGGACCACCGGCGGCGGCCGTTTCTTCGATGAGGGCCGGCGGTTCGTCGCCTGGAGCGACGACAAGGGGAAGCCGTCCTTTGCCGAAGGCAGATGGGTGGTCGACGATCTCGGTCAGCTCTGCATGCGCGCCACCTGGACGAATGCCGAGGGTGCGGCCCGCGCCAGCACCTGTTTCGGGCATCGCAAGATCGGCAATACGATCTATCAGCGGCGCCAGCCGAACGGCGAATGGTACGTCTTCCGCCACGCATCGGTGCGTCAGGGTGATGAGTTCCAGAAGCTTGTTCCCACGGATACCGTGAGCGCGAAGGCAAGCGAACTGAAGCAGATCCTGCTGAGCCAGGAAGTAGCCCGAAAAGGAGGGTGAGCCATGAAGAAGCTGATGAAAAAAAACCTCTCGACCGCCGCAATAGCGCTGCTGCTACTGTGTGTCGCGGATCTGCCGGGCCGAAGCGAAGTGCAATATGCCGGCATTGCTCCGAACCCGGCGGCGGCCGTGCGGACGATCATCGACAAGCGCCCCGTCCTTCATGCCGAGGGCATCAAGTTCGGGGCCTACGATCCGCACGGCGATTTCGGCGCCCAGGCAAATGTCGCGACCGAAGCCCTGTTCCTGCCGTGGGAGGACGTCGACCTCGAGACGTTGCGCGTCGCCGATGCCTATGCGCAGGCTAGAGGCCGCAACCTGCTGATCACCGTGGAGCCATGGTCCTGGGATGTCGATTGGCGGCTGACCTCCGCAGAGCTTCGCGCAAAGGTTCTGCGCGGCGATTATGATGTCAATATGCGTGCGATCGCGCAGATGATATCGGCGCTGAAAAGCCCGGTGATCGTCCGCTGGGGGCAGGAGATGGAGGACAAGTCAGGGCGGTTTTCATGGTCCGGCTGGAACCCGCAGGACTATATCACGGCCTACAGGCGGATGATGGACATCGTCCGCCTGGAGGCGCCCGGCACCGAGCTCATGTGGTCGCCGAAGGGAGAGCCTGGCCTCGAGGCCTATTATCCCGGCGACGATTACGTCGACCTCGTCGGGCTCTCGGTCTTCGGCCTGCAGCGCTACGACGAGCTTGCCTATAATGAGCACCGGACCTTCCCTGAAGCGCTGAAGCAGGGATATGATCTCGTTGCCGGCTACGGAAAACCCATCTGGGTGGCGGAGCTCGGCTATGAAGGCGGCGACGCCTATATGAAGCCGTGGATCGAAACGGTTACGTTGAAGCAGAGCGCCTTCCCGAAACTGCAGGAAGTGGTCTATTTCAACGACCGGGATGTGCATGCCTGGCCCTTCGATCTCGGCCGGCCGGACTGGCGCGTGGTCGAAAGCCTAGGCAACTGACATTCTGAAAAGAGAGGCCCGCCGGGGTGTTGCGGGCCTCTCCTCTCACGTCCGGCGACCGATCATCCCTTGATCGTTGCCTTACCCTCTTCGATGAGCCGGGTTGCCGCATCGGCGGGCGAGACCCGTTCGAAGGCGAGTTCGTCACAGATCGGGCGCAGCACACGCTGGTCGAACTGGGTTGCGCCCATTGGCACCGGCGGCGGATATTCGCCGACCTGATCCTTGAGCATGTTCACGTATTTGACCGTCTCCTGCTCCGTCGGGTTGAGCTGCGGCAGGATGGCTTCGCGCACGGTAGGCGACATTGGCACGCCGCGTTCCACGCCGAGAATCTTGCCGGCTTCGGGATCGTTAACGAAGAAGCTGATGAACTTCGCGGCAGCTTCGCCCTGTTTGGTCGTCGCCCCCACACTCCAGATCAGTGCCGGACGGTAATAATGGCCGGATGGACCGCCCTTCTTTTCACGCGGCAGCATGGTGATGCCGAGCTTGTTCTTGATGATCAGCTGATAGCCGATCATCTGGTTTGAATAGGCCATGCCGATCACCGATTTGCCGAGACCAAGCGCATTGGTGTCGATGGTGTTCTGATCGAGCGTCTGGACGTCGGCGGCGACGGTGCCGCCCGCCTTGCGCAGCTTCTCCCAGTAGTCGAACCATTCCCTGGCATCGTCGGCCGTGAAGCCGAGCCCAACGCTTTCCCTCGCAAAGAGACTCTTGCCACGTTGGCGCAGCCAGGCATCGAACACATAGGCGTAGCGTGCCGCATAGGGGCCGCCGCTCTTGCCGGAGGACTTGGAGAGTTCTACGGCGAGCTTGGCATACTCATCCCAGGTGAGGTCGGGGGTCGGCAGAGGGATGCCCGCCTTTTCGAATTCGACTGTGTCGAAGAACATCGAGAAGGAGTTGAGGCCGAGGCCGACACCATAGAGCTTGCCGTCGATGGTGGTCAGTTTCAGCATGTCGGCGCCGAAGGACTGGACGTCCAGCGCGGAGGGGACGAATTCATCGAGTGCCAGGCAGGCGCCGCGCTTCGAATAGTCCGAGATTGTTCCCGGCTCGAGCTGGAAGATGTCGGCGATCGAGCGGCCGGCCATCTGCGTTGCGAGCTTTGTCCAGTAGCCGTCGCCCGAAAGCGATTCACCGACGACAGTGACGCCAGGCGATTTCGACTGATAGAGCTTGGCAACCTCGAGCGTACGCTTGGCGCGGTCGTTGGACCCCCACCACATGGCGCGCAGCTGTGCGTCTTCGGCAAGGGCCGGAATGGCGCTTCCGGCGCCGAAGGCGAGGCCGGCGGCCGCACCGGCTGAACCCATCAGGAATGAACGGCGATTGACCTGCATGATAGTCCTCCTTGTTCCAATATGCCCGCTGCCATCCTCCAATGGCGTTGTCAGGGCATTTCAGCAAATAGAGTACGCAAAAAAATTTTTATTGCAAGAACCAATCATTTTCTTGCAAATTTGCATTATTTGCATAATGTTTGCCCCATGAACGACCAAAAAATCAGACGGCCGCGTCAGGCCGATATAGCCACATTGGCCGGCGTCTCGGTCTCCACTGTGTCACGCGTGCTCGCCAACGAACCTGGTATCAGCGAAAGCGTGCGCCGGCAGATATTGAAGGTGGCAGCCGAGAACGGCTATCCCGTCAAGCCTGCTTCCGAAGCCGTTGCGGGGGGACTGGCGCTGATTGCCAGCGACGGCGTCACCGGCACTCTCAGCGTCTTTTATGAAGCGATCGTCGACGGCTTGCGCGCTGGCGCTGCCGAAGCGGGCATGCCCTTCGAAGTCCGGCTGGTCCGCGAGGATCGAACCGCGCCGGATGCTGTGCGCGACTATATGCAGACCGCGGGCGCTGAAGGTCTCTTTCTCGTCGGAATCGATCCGAACGACATGTTGCGTGACTGGCTGCAAGCCAGCACGACGCCAACCGTTCTCGTCAACGGCACCGACCCACGCATGCAGTTCGATGGCGTTTCGCCGGCTAATTTCTTTGGCGCCTATGAGGCGACCAACCGGCTGATAAAGGCCGGCCATCGCCGCATCCTGCATCTGAGCGGCTCCCACCGCCATACGATCCGGGAGCGCGTGCGCGGTTTCGAGGCGGCGATCGCCGCCGTCCCCGGTGCCGAGGGCTGTTTCGTGTCCCTGACCCTCCAGGGCAGCCCCATCCGTGAGGCGCATGAACGCACCGCCGCAGCACTTGCCGAGAATGCCGGTTTTACCGCCGCCTTCTGCATGAATGATTTCATCGCCGTCGGCGTGCTCGAGGCTGTGACCGAGGCCGGCCTGCGCGTGCCGGAGGATTTCGCGATCGTCGGCTTCGACGATCTGCCCTGCGCGCTGATGACCAATCCACGGCTGTCCACCATGCGCGTCGATCGCGCCGCTCTCGGGCGTGAGGCCGTGTCGCTGATGCTTGCCCGTTTCCGCAACAGGACGGCACCGGCCCGCCACATTTGCCAGGCGGTCGTTCCCGTTCAGGGTGGAACTGTTCCGAATCTGAATGCCGAAAACCCGTGAGAGATGCGATGACCTATGATCCCGCCAGCGCCAACCCGCTTGCCGGCAATCCGCTGGAAACCCGCGCCGATATGAGCCGCGCCCTGCTGGCGCTCTTCGATCCGCTGCTTCCCTGTTTCTCGAACGGCAATGCCCGCGTCACGCTCAATGGCGGCGGCGCCCATTTCGACCGGGCGGCGGCCGATCTCGAAGGGTTCGCCCGCCCTCTTTGGGGATTGGCGCCGTTTGGCGCCGGCAACGGCGACTTCGCCCACTGGCATCGTTTTGCCGAAGGCCTCGCAAACGGCACTGATCCCGCCCATCCGGAATATTGGGGAACGGTCAATGGCCGCGATCAGCGGATGGTCGAGCTTGCCGCTCTCGGTTTTGCCCTGGCGCTGGTGCCGGAAAAGATCTGGGAGCCGCTCGATGCGCGCGCCCGCGGCAATGTCGTCGCCTATTTCAAACATGTCAGGCAGTTCGACTATGCCGACAACAATTGGAAATTCTTCCGGATCTTCGTCGATATCGCGCTCGATCGTCTCGGCGCCGATTTCGACCGTAGCCTGACGCGGCAATATCTCGAGGAGCTCGAAGGTTTTTATATCGGCGACGGCTGGTATCGCGATGGAAACGTCCGCCGCATCGACCACTACATTCCCTTCGCCATGCATTTCTATGGCCTGATCTATTCGAAGCTCGTTGACGACGATTATGCAAAGCGCTACCGCGAGCGCGCGGTCCTCTTTGCCCGGGATTTCCGGCATTGGTTTGCCGCTGACGGGGCGACGATCCCCTTCGGCCGCAGCCTGACCTATCGCTTTGCCTGCGCCGGCTTCTGGTCGGCGCTCGCCTTTGCCGATGTCGAAGCTCTGCCCTGGGGCGAAGTCAAGCATCTCTGCCTGCAGCATCTGCGCTGGTGGAAGGACAAGCCGATTACCGATCGCGACGGCGTGCTGTCGATCGGTTTCGGCTATCCGAACCTGCTGATGTCGGAGAGTTACAATTCCGCCGGCTCACCCTACTGGGCCTTCAAGGCCTTCCTGCCGCTGGCGATCGCTGAGGATCACCCATTCTGGACGGCGAAGGAGAAAGTGCCGGAGCAAGCACCTGACATCGTCTCCCAGCGTCATCCCGGCATGGTGATCATGCGGGCGGGCGGCGATGTCGTGGCGCTGTCTTCCGGCCAGGAAAACCTGCAGATGCGGTGCGGCACGGAAAAATATGCGAAGTTCGCCTATTCCGCCCGCTACGGCTTCAGCGTCGAGGCCGATGAGCGTGCCTTTGCGCTTGCCGCCTTCGATTCAGCACTTGCCTTCAGCGATGACGGCCTGCACTACCGCGTGCGCGAAACGAACGAGGAAGCCAAGATCGCAGGCGAGGTGCTGTTTGCGAAATGGTCGCCTTTTGCCGATGTCGACGTCGAAACCTGGCTCGTGCCCGCCGCACCCTGGCATATCCGCCTCCATAGGATCAGGACAAGCCGGCCGCTGCGGATTGCCGAAGGCGGATTTGCCATCGGCCGCCGGGATTTCGAGTTGGATACGCTGTCCGCTTCGGCTGGCGTTGCCTATGCGGTCGGCGAAGCCGATTTCACCGGCATTCTCGATCTCGGCTCCTCGGTCAAACGTTCGGGCCTCGTCCAGAAGGCAATGCCCAACACCAATGTGATCGTCGCGAAAACCCTGGTGCCGCAGCTGCGCGGGCAGATTCCGGCCGGTGAAACCATCCTGGTGACGGCAGTGCTGGCACTTGACGATCCCGCCGCCCGCTCGTCTGCCTGGACGAGACCGCCGAAAGCGCCTGAGATTGCAGCGCTGGAGGCCTTGGTGAGGGAAAAGGGCGTGACAGTCAGCGCCATCGAAGCGCCCGGACAAATGCCATGAGCCAGCCGGCTATTGTCCTTGCCATGCAACCGTCGCGCACGCAGCATGTCCTGTCGGATGAGGTCCTGCGCCGGCTGAGCGGCATCGGTCGCCTGCTGGATTCCAAGCCGCTGCAGCGCTTCGACGACGAGCGTGCGAAACGTCTGCTGGCCGAGGCGGAAATCCTGATCACCGGCTGGGGCGGGCCTTATGTCGGGCCCGAAATTCCCGCCGCGGCGCCGCATCTCAAGTTCATCGTTCATGCGGCCGGCACGGTGAAAGGCGTCATCGACGACGCCATCTTCGAAGCCGGTATCCCGGTCAGCCATTCGGCCGAGGCCAACGCCGTGCCGGTGGCCGAATTCACGTTGGCGGCAATCATCTTCGCCGGCAAGCGCGTCTTCCGTTTCCGCGATCTCTACGTTGCCGACCGAAACCGCAACCGGACACATTTGATGCAGCGCGAAGCGATCGGAAACTACCGCCGCGCTGTCGGCATCGTCGGCGCTTCGCGCATCGGCCGGCGCGTGATCGAGCTCTTAAAACCCTTCGACTATAGACTGCTGCTCTCCGATCCGACGCTTGATGCCGCCGAGGCCGCCAGCCTGGGAACAGAAAAGGTCGATCTCGACGAATTGATGCGGCAATCGGATATCGTTTCCCTGCATGCGCCGTCGCTGCCGTCGACGCAGCATATGATCGATGCGCGAAGGCTGTCGCTGATGAAGGACGGCGCGACGCTCATCAACACGGCGCGCGGCATTCTCATCGATGAGGCCGCCCTGCTTTCAGCGCTCAAGACCGGTCGCATCGACGCGGTCCTCGATGTCACCGATCCGGAAATCCCGGAGGCAGATTCTGCTTTCTACGATCTACCGAACGTCTTTCTGACACCGCATATTGCCGGCGCCATCGGGCTGGAACGGGCGCGCCTCGGCGAGATGGCCGTGGATGAGATAGAGCGCTTCGTGACCGGCAAGCCGCTACTCTACCAGATCCACCAGGCAAACCTCGAAAACATCGCCTGAGGCGCGTCAAGCGGGTTAGCCAATTCCAGCAAAAGTGCGCAGCGGTTTTGCGTCCGGAATTGCGTAAAACAACGCTCTAGCGAAGGGTATCAGCGCGACGTCCTCAACGAATGTGGCGAACCGTCATTGGCAAGTTCAGGCATGAGATCGGCAATATCGACCACCTTGCCGGTGCGCGAGCTCTCCAGCGCGGCAATACCGCAGAGCACCGACATGGCGCCCGCCCGCGTACCGGCGCGCTGGGCGAGCCTGTCTTCCATATCGGGCTTGAAGATCATGTTGCGCATCCGGTCGTCGCCGCCGTAATGGCCGCCGGTGAAATGCGGAACGACGATGCGCTCCACTGCCTCCTTACCATCAGGGAAATTGCGGATGAGGAGGATCGTGTCCTGCTTCGGCTCTTCCCAGGGCTGGGCCTCATACTGGCGAAGCTCGATCCGCCCTTTGGTGCCGTTGAAGGCAAGGTGATGGCCTTCGATCGGCTGGAAGGTGTTCAGCGAATAGGAGACATGGACGTTGTTGCGGTAACGAAGCGACACCACCATCGTATCGGGAATGTCGATATCCTCGCGGAAGACGCAGCCGTCTCGGAAGTAGCCGTCGATCTTCGAGGGATCCTCGTAGAGTGAATCGAGGAAGGGATCGGCCTCGAGATCGAGATAGTAGTCGCATTCATGCGCGTGCGGACAGAGCTTGCAGCGTGGGCCGCGGAACGGGCCCTTGCGGCCGTAATTCTGCAGGTCGGCGAAGGAGGTGACGGCCTCGGGATCGCTGTCGAGATACCAGTTCAGGAGGTCGAAATGATGCGTCGCCTTGTGGACGAACAGGCTGCCGGAGTTTTCCGTATAGGCATGCCAGCGGCGGAAGTAATCGGCACCGTGCTTGGTGTTCAGATACCAATGAAAATCGACTGAGGTGACCCGGCCGATCTCGCCGGCATTCAGCAATTCCTTGATCTTCGCAGCCGTCGGCGCATAGCGATAGTTGAAGGACACATCGACCCGGCGACCAGTGCGCTTTTCGGCATCCAGTATCCGGCGAATCTTTTCGACCGAGGTCGTCATTGGCTTTTCGGTAATGACATCGATGCCGGACTCCAGCGCCCGCACGACGATATCGTCATGCGTATGGTCGGGCGTACAGACGATGACGAGATCCGGCTTCTGCTCAGCAAGCATCGAATCGATGTTTTCGTAGAGCGGCGCATTGCTGCCGATCATGTTGCGGGCGCGCTCGCCGCGCAGCGAATTCTTCTCGACGATCGCGGTCAGGTCGACATGTTCGCGCCAGCCGGCAAGCAGATCCTTGCCCCACATGGTGGTGCCGCGGTTTCCCGTACCGATCAGGGCAAAACGGCGTTTCTCCATCGAATGATCCTCCTGCATGCGTGATGAAACAAATACTGAAATCAGGCCTGGCAGCAGCTCTTGAAGCGCTCGACGCAGGTGGCGATCACTTCCTCGGCCGGGCGTTTCCACCAGTTTTCGGCCGAAAAGATCTCCACCTCCTGGGCGCCGAAGAAACCGGCGGCCTCCACCATCCGTCTTATGCCTTTGAGGTCGATCACACCATCGCCCATCATGCCGCGGTCGAGCAGCATGTCCTTTGTCGGCACCAGCCAGTCGCAGATGTGATGGGCAAAGATGCGTTTCATGCGGCCGGCGCGGGCGATCTGGTTGGCAAGATCGGGATCCCACCAGACATGGTAGACATCGACCGCAACGCCGACATCCTCGCCGAGCCGTTCGCACATGTCGAGCGCCTGACCGAGCGTGTTCACGCAGGCACGGTCGGCGGCATACATTGGATGCAGCGGTTCGATGGCGAGCTTCACGCCGGCAGCCTGCGCATGCGGCAAAACGGCGGCAATGCCGTCGAACACCATTCGGCGCGCGGCGACGATGTCCTTCGAACTATCAGGCAGACCGCCGACGACGAGCACGAGGCAATCGGCTGAAAATGCTGCCGCCTCGTCGATGGCCCGCCTATTGTCGTCGAGGTTTTTCTGCCAGTCGGCATCGTTCGCCGCCGGGAAGAAGCCGCCGCGGCAAAGGCCGGTCAGCTTGATGCCGTTCGACTTGACGATACGCACCGCCTCGTCGAGACCGACCTTGGCGACCTGGTCGCGCCAGGGGGCGATCGCGGTGATGCCGTGTTTCAGGCAGATATCGACGGCCTCGGCAAAGCCGCATTGCTCGCGGATCGTCGCCAGATTGATCGAAAGTCCTTCGACCTGCATGTCATTCTTCTCCCATTCTGCGTGCTTCAGTTCACGCCGTGGACGGCGAGCACCTGGCGCATGCGGCTTGCGGCAAGCTCGGGATCGGCCAGGACCCGGGCCTTGTCGGCCAGGCGGAAGAGTTCGGACAGATGCGTCAGCGAGCGGGTGCTCTGCTGGCCGCCGACCATCACGAAATGATCCTGCAGGCCGTTGAGATAAGCGAGGAAGACGACGCCGGTCTTGTAGAAGCGGGTCGGCGCCTTGAAGATGTGGCGCGACAGCGGCACGGTCGGTTCCAGCAGGTCGAAGAATTCATGGTTGCTCTTGCGGCCGAGCGCTTCGAGGGCTGCCGAGGCAGCCGGAGCGATGGCGTCGAAAATGCCGAGCAGTGCGTCGGAATGGCCCTCTTCGTCGCCGGCGATCAGTTCGGCATAGTTGAAATCGTCGCCGGTATACATGCGCACGCCTTTCGGCAGCCGGCGGCGCATCGCCACTTCCTTCTCCTTGGAGAGCAGCGAGATCTTGATGCCGTCGACCTTTTCGGCATGGGCCTCGATCACCTCGAGGCAGGTGGACATGGCTTGGATATGATCACCGTTACCCCAATAACCCTCGAGCGCCGGGTCGAACATTTCGCCGAGCCAATGGATGATGACGGGTTCCTTGACCTGGCGAAGGATCCGGTCATAGACGCGGATATAGTCGTCCGGCCCTTTGGCGGCCGCGGCAAGCGCCCGGCTGGCCATCAGGATGATGCGGCCGCCGGCCGCCTCCACGGTTTCGATCTGCTCCTCATAGGCCCTCAGGATCGTGTCGACGGTGACGTCGGGTCCCGGCGTCAGGTGGTCCGTGCCGGCGCCGCAGGCGATCAGCGCGTCCTTGCGGCCGGCAGCCTCACTGAGCGCCCGGCGGATGAGGTCGCGCGCTTCCGGCCAGCCGAGCCCCATGCCGCGCTGCGCCGTATCCATCGCTTCGGCAACGCCGAGGCCGAGATCCCAGAGCCGGTGGCGGAAGGCCAGCGTGCGCTCCCAGTCGATCGCCGGCGTCAGCCACGGATCGTTGTCGGCGAGCGGGTCGGCGACGACATGGGCGGCGGCAAAGGCGATGCGCGGGAAGCTTTTAGCCTCGCGGTTCTTCAGTTCGATCGGCGTGCCGATCAGCGTGTAGGGGGCGATCTTGCCGTCAAGAGGGAGATTGATCGTCGTCACGGCTCAGAACTCCAGTGCGGGAACGTCGAGCCAGCGACGCTCGGCCCAGGATTTCAGCCCGAGTTCGGCAAGCTGCACACCCTTGGCGCCGGCTTCCAGGCCATAGGGCCACGGCGCATCTTCGACGACATGGCGGATGAACATTTCCCACTGCGCTTTGAAGCCGTTGTCGAAGGCCTGCGTATCGGGAACCTCGTCCCAGGTCTTGTAGAAGTCGATCGTCTGCGGCTGGTCTGGGTTCCACACCGGCTTCGGCGTGTTGACGCGGTGCTGGCTCCAGCATTTCGTCAGGCCGGCGACGGCCGAACCATGTGTGCCGTCGACCTGGAAGGTGACGAGGTCGTCGCGGCGAACGCGGACTGCCCAGGAGGAATTGATCTGCGCAATCGCGCCGCCTTCGAGCTCGAAGGTCGCGTAGGCCGCATCGTCGGTGTCGCAGTCATAGGGATTGCCCTGCTCGTCGATGCGGCGCGGAATATGCGTAGCACCGAGGCAGGATACGGCTTTGACTTCGCCGAACAGATTGTCGAGCACGTAGCGCCAGTGGCAGAGCATGTCGAGGATGATGCCGCCGCCGTCGCCCTTGCGGTAGTTCCAGGACGGCCGCTGGGCGGGTACGCCCCAATCGCCTTCGAAAACCCAGTAGCCGAATTCGCCGCGCACCGAGAGGATCTTGCCGAAGAAGCCCGAATCCCTGAGCAGCGCCAGCTTGCGCAGGCCGGGCAGGAAGAGTTTGTCCTGCACGACGCCATGTTTGAGGCCGGAGGCGCGCGCCTTGCGGGCAAGGTCGAGTGCCACCTGCAGATCGTCGGAGATCGGCTTTTCGCAATAGACGTGCTTGCCGGCATCGAGCGCCTTGGACAGAAGTTCGGCGCGCATCAGCGTCGTGCCGGCGTCGAAGAAGATCGTGTCGTCGGGATTGGCGAGCGCGGCATCGAGATCGGTCGACCAGCGCTTGATGTTGTGCTTCTTCGCCAGCTCTTCCATCTTGGCGCCGTTACGGCCGACGATGATCGGGTCGATCTCGAGTTTCTCACCCGATTTCAGCGTAATGCCGCCCTGGTCGCGGAAGGCGAGAATCGAGCGCACCAGGTGTTGATTGTAACCCATGCGGCCGGTGACGCCGTGCAAGATGATCCCCAAGCGTGCCATTTTTTCCTCCCAGCAGATTTTTGCGGCGGGAGCGGGCGTCCTGGCCCGGCCCTCCCAAGCCGGTAACTAAACAGTTACTTGATGGCAGAAGAGCGGCGCGGCTGTCAATAGTCAAATCCGATTTTAGAGATC